>JAUHYN010000053.1 GCA_030426505.1 bacterium
TCGCGAAGGCGGGCGAATACGCAGGCGGTACGCTTGGCGAACTTATGAATGATCGGGGGCGGATCGACGGACGTCCCGTCAACGCCTATGCGCATCCCGCCGCTGTCGCGGACCCGGAACTGAACGCGGTGACGGGTCCCATTGCATATGGGTTTGATCTGGACGGGCAGGGCGCGGATGATCCAGACGGTTTCCGGGAGCCCGATACGGGCGAGAAGGGGATCGATAACCAAGCTTTCCGCGCACTGGGATGCTCGCGGCCATTCCGCAGCACAAAAGACGCCCCCGGTGCGTACTGGGCCTTTGTCGCGGTGACGATCAAGGATACCTCACCGGCGTGGCTGATGAGCGTGAGCGGCGAAGATCTCTCGGTCGATGGGCCGGTCACGATCACATTCGACCGCGCGATTGAATCTATTAAGTCGAATCCCGACGGACAGGCCCGTCGCCATGTAACGTATTGGGTCGACCCGGATCCGCGCTCGCACAATAGCTTCAAAGGGCAGATCGAGGACGGCGTCCTCACGATTCGCGGCCAGCGCGACGTCGCCCCGCCCGAGGGCTACGAGGTCCGACGCTCCGAGCGCGGCCACCTCGCGTTCGAGCGCTCCTACGCGCTCGGCGACCGCATCGATGCCGACGGCGCCGAGGCGAAGCTCGTCGATGGTGTGCTCACGCTGACGCTCCCGAAGCGCGCCGAGGTCAAGCCGCGGCAGATCGCGATCGAGAGCGCCTGAGCCGAACCACGCGGACCCAAGGAGGACACGACGATGAACCACCTCACGACGACCAACTCCAACACCAACTCCAACGACATGGCGTGGGCCACGCCGTCCGCGGACATCTTCGAGGGCGAGCACGCGTTCCTGCTCGCGCTGGATCTCCCGGGCGTGAAGAAGGACGCGCTGAACGTCGCCATCGAGGACGGCGCGCTGTCCGTGCAGGCGACCCGCGGCGAGAACGGCTCGGCGCTCCGGTACCGGCGCGTGTTCCGCCTCGGACCGACCGTCGACACGTCCGCGCTCGAGGCGAAGCTCGACCAGGGCGTGCTGACGATTCAGATCCCGAAGGCCAAGAAGCAGACCGTGACCATCCCGGTGTCCGTCGCCTGAGGACGCGACGCGACGCGGGCGCTCGCCGATGCGGGCGCCCCGCGTCGAAGCCATCGGACTTCTGTCCCAGTGGGATTCGGGCGCAGACACAACCACACGTAAAAGTCCGGATTCATTGAACTTTCTAGCAACACACGCCGCCGCGGCGCGATAACGAGGCGATGGCGGTTTCAGGCGTCGGTGGATCCAGCGCGGTCGACACCAAGCGTGTCGATCTCGACGACGACGATCGAGACATTCGTCCCGCGGAGGTCGCCGAGACCCCCGAAGCGTCCCCGGTCGAAGCCGAGGTCGAGACCGCCGCGCCCCCGCGGCCGCCGTCGACCGCCCGCGCCGATCTCGAGGCGAGCCGCGCGGCCGACCCCGTCGCGCGGATGCAGCGCGATCGAATCGAGGCGACGCTCGACACGAGCGACGTCGACCTCCTCGCCGGCGCGCCTCCCAGCCGCGACCCGGACGCGACCATCACCCCGGAAGAGGTCACCGCGCCCGTCGAGCTCGCGAACGATCCCGGCGCCGACTACACCCGAATCGACGAGTGGGAGGCCGCGCTCCGCGCCGAGTCGCCGGACCCGACCTACAGCCAACGCGACTACGCGGAACGCGTCGCCGACGCGCTCTCCGGACGCGTCGAAGAGCTCGGCACGCTCACCGACCCGGAGCGCACGCGCCTCCTCGATCGCGCGCACGAGCACCTCTACAGCGCCACGGAGATCGACGGGAACGGCTACGTCCGGCGCATGACCAACTCCGCGAGCCCGGAGGCCAGGACCTTCATCGGCGACGACCTCGCCGCGCGGTCCTTCGTCATGGCCGACCGCGCCGAGGCCGCCCGCGCGAGCGGACTCGCGCCGGTCCACACCTCGCGCGCCGAAGAGCGCGCGCAGGCCTACGCGACCCAGGCCGGCATGATCAACGTCGCCGACCCCGCCGGCTTCCTCGATCGCCTCGGCCCGGACGCATCGCGCTTCGCCGACGCCCTCCAGCTCGACACCGGCTACGCACTGGACGGACAGACCGCCGCCGTCGCGCGCCACTACTACGAAGCCGCCGGCGACGCCTCGCCCGGCGTCCGCGACGCGTTCCGGAACACGGTCGAGTCGCGCCTCACCGGACAGCCCGAGAACCCGATCGCCGCGGACGCGTGGCGACGCCTCTCAGCGACGGACCCGGGCGCGCTCGGGCAAGCCGACTTGCGCGCGGCCGACGCGCTGTTGTCCGAACACCCGCCCGGCTCGCGGGGCGCGGACATCCTCGGCGAAGACCACCCGGCCGTCGTCGCGGCGGCGGGCCTCACCGAGCGACGCGGCGCGCTCCGCGATCGCCTCGCCGAAGAGAACGCGGTCTACGCTCGCGCGGGGTTCGCGGACGACGCGCCGTACTCGGGCGGGACCGCCGAGGAGCGCGCGGCGTTCCTCACCGACGTCGCGGGCCGCATCGACACGCTGAGCCCGCGCGCCGCGGACCAGGCGCTCGCCGCGCTCGAAGCGCAGCGCGCCGCCGGCATCGACGTCCCCAACGGCGACACGCTCGAACGCGATCTCTCCCGGCGCCTCATGGTGTCGACCGGCGTGGACCTCGCCGCGCGCATCGATCACCAGATGGAGACCGCGCTCGAGGGTCGCGGCTGGGTCGGCGAGGGCTGGGATGCCACGCGGAACGCCCTCGGCCTCGAGTCCGGGAGCGAGGCGGTGACGGAACACCTCGATCGCCTGCGCGCCGCGCGCGACGAGCTCGTCGCCCTCGAAGACTTCGAAGGGACGGACGCCGAGCTGAGCGTCGCCCTCGCGGATCGGCTCGACAACGTGCAGCGCGTCGCGGCCGACGCGAGCGAAGCGGTCGGCGGCTACATCGAGACCCAGGACAGCCTCTCCACGCGAGGCCTCGGGCTGCTGCAGGCGATTGGCGGAGGGCTCGAGGTCGTCGGCGGCGCCGGAATGATCGCGGCGCCCGAACCTCTCACTTCGGTCGCGGGCGTCGGCGTCGTCGCACTCGGTGTGGACGACGTGCAGGCCGGCGTGCGCCGCGTGATCACCGGCGACGACGTCCCGACGTTCCGCGCGCAGCTCGCGCGCGACGCCGCCCTCGCGGCCGGCGCCTCCGAGGGGGTCGCGGACGGCGTCGCGCTCGCCGCGGACATCGGGCCGGCCGGCGTGAGCCTCGCGCGCGGCGTGTACCGACAGGCCTACCGCGTGTTCGCGGGCGGCGCGGCCGGGGCGGCGGGCGACGCCATCCCGCTCACCGACGAGTTCACCGACTTCATGGCGAGCCGCCCACGCAGCGCGGTGAACGCCGTGCGCGGCACCGGCTTCACGGGGCGCGTCGCCGACGACGCGATCGCCGAGATGGAAGCGGCGGGCGTGCGCGTCGTGCGCGACGCCGACGCGCGACTGGACGCGATGACCGGCGCCGGCCCGGGGCGTGGTCCGCTCGGCGGCTTCAACCACGAGACCGGCGAGATCTACCTGCGCGCCAACGCGACGCACTACGAGTGGTTCCACGAAGCGACGCACGCGCGGCAGTGGCTGGAGATGGGCCCGGAGGCCTACCGCGCGCAGACTCCGCTCCAGCGCGAAGCGCACGTCTTCAACGAGATCGTCGCGAACGGCGGGCAGTTCAACCGGCTCGAGCTCCGCCACGCGGAGAACTACCTGCAGCGCCTCGCGGACCGCGAAGCGCACGCGCTCGTGGCGTCCGGCCGGTTCGGCAGCAAGCGCGAGATCCTCGACGAGCTCCGCGCGCAGGGCGTGCCCGACACGATCCTCTCGCGCATCCCGCCGGAGCTGTTCGGCTACCGCCCGCGGCGCGGAGTCCCGCAGTGATGGAACGCGACGCCATTCGCATCGCGCGCGCGTTCGCCGCGAAGACCTTCGACGCGCCCCTCACGGTGGTGCAGGCCTACCCCGGCGTCGAACGCGACGCGCGCGATCGCGACCAGAAGATCTGGAACGTGGTCTTCCGCCGCGACGGCGCGCCCGACGACCCCGCCGCCGAGGTGTGGGTGATCGTCGAGGCCGCTTCGCAGCGTGCGCGCCACTTCCAGGCGCTCTGACGGGTCGCTCCGCTACGTCGTCGCTTTCGTCGTCGGTTCCGGACTGGATCCCGCGGGGTCGCGTGTTACACCCGGCGCCGGGGCGCACGCCCCGGACTGACGGACCGTGTTCCTCCCGATCGGCGACTTCCCGAACCCACCGCGTTACCGCCCCTGGGTGACGTGGGGCCTGATCGCGGCGAACGTCGCGGTCTACCTCGTCGTCGCGCTCCCCCTGACCCCCGCCGCCTACGAACGGGTGGTGCTCGAGTTCGGGTACGTGAGCGCGCGGCCGAGCGTCCTCACGCTGTTCTCCGCGATGTTCCTGCACGCGGGGTTCATGCACCTCGCCGGGAACATGCTGTTCCTGTGGATCTTCGGCGACAACGTCGAGCACCGCCTCGGGCGCCCGCTGTATCTGCTCGTGTACCTCGCGACCGGCATCGCGGGGACGCTGTGCTTCGCGCTCCTCTCCGGCCCTTCGACGAACCCATTGGTGGGCGCGTCGGGCGCGATCTCGGGCGTGCTCGGCGCGTACTTCGTCTTCTTCCCGCGCAACCACGTGCGCGTGTTGTGGGTCCTGATCATCTTCGTGCGCGTCTTCACCATCCCCGCGCGCTGGGTGCTCGGCTTCTACCTCGTCGTGCAGAACCTGTTCCCGATCCTCATCGGCGCCGGCGGGAGCGTCGCGTACGGCGCGCACTTCGGAGGCTTCCTCGCGGGGGCCGCCGTCGCGTGGCTCGCGGAGCGGGGCTTGGCGTCGCGGCAGCGCACCGGTCGCCCCAAGAAGAAGGCGCGCTCGACCGAGGCGCCGCGCGTGCGCGTGGTCGAGAACCCGTTCAGTCGAGTGGAGGCCGCCGTCGCCAACCAGGACCGCACGGAGGCGATCGCCGAGTACCGACGCCTCGGCCCGATCACGCTCGCGCGCGACCACCCCCAGGCCGCGCTCGTGATCGCCGAGTGGCTCGCGGACATCGACGAGTACATCGCCGCCGCCGATCTCCTCCGCAAGATCCTCGGCTCCGCGGGCCGCGAGGTCGACCAAGCGCGCGTGTACCTCGTGCTGGGCCTGGTCCGCCTCGCGCAAGGACAGCGCGTCTCGGCGTACCAACACCTGATGAGCGTGTTCGACTTCGACCCGGACGGCGACACCGCGGAGCGCGCGCACCGGGCGCTGGACCAGATGCGATAGGCAGCCTAACGCGTCGTCTCTTGTCGAACGAGGCGGCCGCGCTCGAACGTCAGGACGCGGAGGAGGCGGTTGGATCCGAGGTCGTAGATCCAACGCTCGTGCGGCACGAGCTCACGGCGCTCGAAGCCGCGGTTGCCGATCGCGACCTCCTCGTACCACCGCCGCGCGTCGGTGGGAGGGCCGCACCGCAGGAGCACCTCGGCCAACGTGTCGCCGGTGGAGTGGATGCTCTTGGCGCACTGCTCGAGGCTGCCCTCACCGTCCGGGGGGCGCCCCTCGGTCTTCACCGAGACGAGGCCGCCGTTCTCGAAGACGAGCGTCCGAATCAGGTCGCTGTCGGACTTCACGTAGGTCCAGCGCTCGATGGGGATGGTGACGCGGTTCTCGACGTAGCCGACGCGCGGGACGAAGCGGCGCGTGGTGCGCGCCTCGACGGTGGTGTCCACGTGGTACGGGTCTCCGCAACGCGCCTTCACGACGTACGTGCTGCTGCCGAGCGACACCACGTCCGAACCGCAGCGGAGCCCGGCGAAGGCGGGGGTGGCGGCGAGCGTGAGCAAGGGGGCGGCGATCAGGGCGAGGTACTTCACGTTGTCATGATGGACTCGAAGAGCGCGCCCGGTCCCCGAAGAATCGTGAAGGTTCGCCGAAAGACCGCGTAGGTTCGGCGAACGACCGCGCCCCGAGAATGGGGTAGGCTCCGCGCCACGGTCCCATGACGCTCTGGGCGCACATCTACTCCGAAGCCCTCGCGAGCTTCACGTGGCTGCTGCTCCCCGTGCTGGTGGTCGTGATGCCGCTGGTCTCTGCGGCCGCGCCCGAGCAGGAGCGGCGGCGGCGCTCGATCGCAGCGCTCGTGCTGCTCCACGTGGCGGGGGTCCTCGTCGCGGCGTTCCTCAGGTTCGAGAGCTTGCCGCGCGAAGCCGAAGCCGTGCGCCTCGCGGCCGTCCTGGCCGGCGTGATCGCGGGGGTGTTCCTCCTCGGGAAGCTCACGTTCCTCGTGGTGCTCCCGCGCCTGAAGATTCGCGCGCCGCGGATCATGCAAGACATCTTGCTCCTGGTGACCGCGTCGTTCGCGGTGCTCGCGGTCGCTTCGCACTTCGGCTTCAACGTGCAGGGGCTCCTCGCGACCTCGGCCGTGGTCACGGTCGTCCTCGGCTTCGGGCTCCAGGACACGCTGGGGAACGTCTTCGCTGGGCTGGCGTTGCAGGTCGACGACTCGATTCGACTCGGGGACTGGATCAGCGTTCAGGATCTCGAGGGCCGCGTGACCGAGATGCGGTGGCGCTACACGTCGATCGAGACGCGCGACTGGGAGACGCTCGTCGTGCCGAACTCGGTCCTCACGAAGGAGCGCGTCCTCGTCCTCGGGCGACGCACCGGCCAGGCGACGAAGTGGCGGCGGTGGGTCTACTTCAACGTCGACTTCACGCACCAGCCCTCGGACGTCGTCGAAGCGGTCGACCACTCGATGGCCACGGCGCAGATCGATCACGTCGCGCGCATCCCGGCGCCGGACTGTCTGTTCGTGGAGATCCGCGAGAGCTTCGCGCGCTACGCGGTGCGGTTCTTCGTGACGAACCTCGAGGAGATGCCGCGCGTGGAGAGCGTGGTGCGAACGCGGATCTTCTTCGCGCTCGCGCGCGTGGGGATTCGGCCGTCGATCCCCGCGGCGTCGGTGTTGCTCACGGAGCAGTCCGAAGAGCTCGCGCAGCGGCAGCGCGCGCACGCGACCGAGATGCGCCTCGCCGCGATTCACGCGGTGGACCTGTTCTCGGCGCTCGAAGACGAAGAGATGCGCCTCCTCGCCGAGGACCTCGTCTACACCCCGTTCACGCGCGGCGAACGCATCACGCGCCAGGGCGAGTCGGCGCACTGGCTCTACATCATCCTCGAAGGCGACACCTCGGTGCGCGTGACGACGGACCGAGGCCTCGACCGCGAGGTCGCACGCCTCGGACCGGGGCA
This sequence comes from bacterium, assembly GCA_030426505.1. GTDB lineage: Bacteria > Myxococcota > Kuafuiibacteriia > Kuafuiibacteriales > Kuafuiibacteriaceae > JAUHYN01. The sequence goes on from JAUHYN010000053.1 coordinate 7,304, forward strand.
GATCCTCGGAGAGATGTCGCTGCTCACCGGGCAGCCTCGACAGGCGACGATCGTCGCGGTCTCCGACGTTGAAGGCTTCCGGCTCGACAAGGCGCCCTTCGAGGCGATCATCAAGCGTCGCCCCGACGTCGCGGAGGGTATGGCGAAGCTGCTCGAAGAGCGGCGCCGCCAGCTCGACGACGCGGTCCACGACGGCGCCCCGCCGGACACCGAACAACGCGCGGAGGACGAGCGCGCCCTCCTCTCGCGCATCCGCGACTTCTTCGGTCTGCCTTCCTGACGCGTTCCGGGCTGACGAAACGTCGCGACCGCGCTACGACGAGCGCGATGGTGAAGACCGACACGTACGCGAAGAAGACCGACGGCGGCGCGATCCCGCTGACCATCTGCGCCGGCGAAGGCGCCGACCTCCCGGGCCTCGTCGTCGTCCCCTCGATCTTCGGCGTCACCGAAGACCTCACGGCGCAGCTCGAAGAGCTCGCGGAGCGCGCCGTCGTGGTCGCGCTCGATCCGTTCTGGCGGGTGGAGGCCGGACCGATCTCCTACGCCGACGCGCCGGCCGCGCTCGCCCGAATGCAGAAGCTCGACCTCGCGGCGTGCTACCGCGACATCCTCACCACGCTGCGTTGGGTCGCGAATCACCCACGCACGAGCGGGCGCGTCGCGATGCTCGGGATCTGCTTCGGCGGCCCGTTCGCGCTCCTCGCCGCGGCGGACGGTCACCTCGCGGGCGTCGCCACCTGGCACGGGAGTCGGATGCAACACTTCCTCGACCGCGCGAAGGACATGCAGTGCCCGATGATCCACCACATGGGCGGGAGCGACGCGGTCGTCCCGGCCGACGCGATCGAAGCGATCGAGGCCGCGTTCGCGGATCGCGACGACGTCCAAGTGGTGGTCCACCCCGGCGCCGCCCACGGCTTCACGCACCGGAACAACCAACACCACGATCCCGTCGCCGAGCAGGCCGCGTTGCGCGACGTCGTCGCGCTCCTGGATCACCTCTGATCGGACGAGTTCCAGTCATGGTTGATTGAGGCGGATGCGGAGCGTCATCGGCGCGTCCTTCACCGTCACCTTGGCTTCGTCGAACTCGGGCGGCCCGAACGTGTGCGCGGGCGCGTTCTTCGAGACGCCCCACGGCTCCTCCGGCGCGCCGACCCACGACGAATCCATCGTGCCGTTGCCATTGATGTCGTGCAGCACCGCGACGGCGTAGACGCCGGGCTTCACGTCCGTGAACACGCAGCGCGCCTGCCCCTTCTCCACGCGCACTTCGACGCCCTGCGCGGGCGCGCCGTTCGGGAACTTCGCGCCCGACGTGTGGAGTCCGCACCGGACCTTCCCCGCCTCCGAGCGGGCCTCCTCCACGATCACCGTGACGTCCGCCGCGAACGCGGGCGTCGCCGTGGCCAGGATCGAGAGCACCGTCATCATCGTCGTCTTCATCGCTTGCCTCCTTGTCGGTCCGCGTCGCCGCGGACGGTTTGCGTGGTGAGTGTCCCGGCCGCGAGCGCCAGGTGGGCCTCGGCCTGGCGCACGGACCACGTGGCCCGCGCGGCGGCCGCGCTTCGATTCCTCGCGAGCGCCTCGGCCTCCAAGAGATCCGCCGTCGTCACGCGCCCTTCGTCGAAGCGAAGGCGCTCGTTCTTCACGACCACCTGCGCCTGGACGAGGCCGCGCTCCGCGATCGCCTGAGCCTCGTGGGCGATCTCGAGTTCGCGCCAAGCACGCGTCACCTCGAGGACGACCGCGCGCTCGAGCTCCGCGAGCTGCGCCGCGACCCCGCGCGCCTCGGCGTCCTTCTCGGACGCGCGCGCCGGGCGCGTGAGCGCCGCGAGCGGCGTCCACACGAGGTGTACCGAGCCGCGGAAGAAGACGGTCTCGTCGTAGATCGCCGCGTTGTCGATGATGACCTCGCCGCGCGCTTCCAAGTCCGGCAGGTACTCCGCCCACACCGCGCGCTTCGAAGCCTCGAGCGCGTCCTGCGCGGCGCGCGTCGCCTTCACGTCGGACCGCGCCGAGAGCGCGCGTTCGATCCACGCTTCGCGCGCCTCGCGCGTACGCGCTCCGACGCGAGGATCGATCGGCGTCACCGCGTCGGGCGCACCCACCAACCGCGCGAGGTTCAACGCGGTCGCCTCGAGGCCGGCGTCGATCCGACGACCGCCGAGCGTCGCTTCGTCGAGCGCGAGCTCCACGCGCAACAGGTCGGCCTCCACCGCGCGACCGCCTTCGACCATCGCGCGCACGGCATCGCGCCGCTGTTCGAGCGAGCGGATGAAGACCGTGTTCGCCTCGGCCTCGGCCGAGAGCGAGAGCCACCCGTAGTACGCATCGACGACCTCGGCGCTACGACGCTGTCGCGCGTCCTCGGCCTGCGCGCGCTCGGCGTCCGCGGCGGCCGATGCGGCCGGCGCCGCGAGGATGCGCCCGGGGCGGACGATCGGGACGGTGAGGCGCGCGACCGCCGACCACTGATCGCGCTGGCCCAACTCGAACGCGCCCACGGGCGTCGTGAGAGTGAGGTCGCGATCGCGGACGCCGTACCCGGCCTCGCCGCCCAACGTGGGGAGAAAGGCGGCGCGCCACGCGGCGCTCGCGCGCGCGTCCGCGGCCTCCGCCCGTCGCGACGCCGCGGCCGCGCTGCCCGCTTCGACGGCGCGATCGAGCGCGTCTTCCAGCGTGATCGTCTCCGCGGCGACGACCAGCAACACCAGCCTAAGCATGAGCGACCACTCCTCCCTCCGCGTCGGCGCGGTCCGAGAACGCGAGGCGGTACAGCGCGGGCACCACGACGAGCGTGAGCCCGGTCGACGCGATCAGCCCGGCGATCATCGCGGACGCCATCGGCGGCCACAGCGGCGACGCACTGAACGCGAGCGGGAGGAGCCCGAGCACCGTCGTGATGCTCGTGAGGAGGATCGGACGCGTCCGCTCCCGCACGGCGCTCATCAGCGCGGTCTCGACGTCCTCCCCCGCGTCGCGGCCCGACTCGATCCGATCGAGCAACACGATCGCGTTGTTCACGACGATCCCGATCAACGCCGAGACCCCGAGCACCGACATGAAGCCGAACGGCTGGTCGCCGATCAGGAGCCCCGGCACCACTCCGGCCGCCGCCAGCGGCACGGTGCTGAGGATGATCCCGAGGCGCCGGAACGAGTCGAACTCGAGGAGCAGCAACAACACGAGCAGGACCACACCGAGCGGCGCCGCGCTGACGATCGCTGCGTTCGCGTCGCCGCTGCCCTCCGCGTTTCCGCCGAGCTCGACTTCCACGCGCTCGCGCACCGACTCCAGCGTCGGCGCGATCGCGTCGAGGACCTGGCTGTACGCCGTGCCATCCGCGACCTGCGCCGAGACCGTGATCACCCGCTGGCCGTCTCGCCGATGAATGACCGCCGGCTGCCACTCGGGCGTCACCGCGGCGAGCGCCGACATCGGCTGCGGGCCGAACGGCGTGAACACGTCGACCGCCTCGAGGTCCATCGCCGACGTCCGCTCTCCGGGCCCGGTCCGCAGCACCATCGCGATCGGATCGTCGCCGTAGCGAAGGTGGCCCACCGTTCGTCCTCGCGTCCTGGACAAGGCGGCGCTCGCGACCGACGCGCGCGCCGCGCCGCGCCGGACGACCGCGCCGTCGGCGAGGCGCAGGTCGATGCGCGGCGTCCCGAAGCCCTGGTCGTGCCGGACGTTCAGCGCGCCGGGTACCGCGCGCAGCGCGCCGATCACCGTCTCCGCCGCGGCGAAGCTCGCTTCGAGATCGTCCCCGACCAGCCGCACCTCGATCGGCGCGTCGATCGGCGGCCCCTGCTCGAGGATCCGCGGGATGACCTGCGCCCGGAGCATCGACGTGGCGGCGAACGCCCGCACGTCGGCCGACACGCGCGGGACCGCGGAGGGCGACGTCGCGCGGACCACGAGGTGCGCGAAGTGCGCCGCGTCCGGGCGCGTCGGGAGGTTGTAGTAGAACTTCGGCGCGGAGCGCCCGACGAACGCCGCGACCATCTCGACGTCCGGGTGGGCGAGGAGCGCGCGCTCGAGGCGCCGCGCGTGTTCGTCGGTCGTGTCGAGGTGCGTGCCCTCCGGCATCACGACCTCGACGACCATCTGGTCCCGCCCCGACGCCGGGAAGAACGAGCGATCGAGTCGCGCGGCCCCCGCACCCGACAACGCGACGAGCGCGACCGCCGCCACCACCACGCGCCAGGGGCGCTTCACGCCCAGCGCGGCGATTCGATCCGATGCCCGCGCCCAGCGATCGTCCGTCGCGTCCCGCGGACGGAGCGCGAGCGTCGACAGCACGGGCGTCACGAGCAGCGCGTAGCCGTAGCTGACGACGAGCGTCAGCATGATCACGATCGGGATCGCGCGCGTGAAGTCGCCGACGTTGCCCTGCGACGCGGCCATCGGCACGAACGCCGCGAGCGTGGTGCCCGTCGCGACGCCGAGCGGCACCAACAGCTCACGCACCGCGAGCGCCGCGGCCCGGTAGGCGGGGACGCCCTCGTCGACCCGCGACTGCACGAGCTCCGCGACGACGATGGCGTTGTCGACGAGCATGCCGAGCGCGATCACGAGCGCGGCGACCGCGATCTGATGGAGCACGCCGCCGCCGACCGCGTAGAGGCCGACCGAAGTGAGCGCCACGAGCGGCACGACCGACGCGACGACCAGCCCCATCCGCGGCCCCATCAACGCCACGAGGACGACCGCCACGATCAGCATCCCGAGGAGGAGCGATCCGAGGAGATCGCTCAACCGCTGCTCCACGCGATCCGGCTGGAAGCTCATCTCGGTGACCTGGACGGAGCCGAGGTCGAGCGCGGCGACGGTGGATCGCACGCGCTCGCCGAGCGCGACGACGTCGATGTTCGCGCTCGGCACCACCCCGACCGCGAGCGCCGCCACGCCGTCGAAGCGCATGCGCTCCCCGGCCGGATCCTCCGGTCCGAGCTCGAGCGAGGCGACCTGCGCGAGCGGGAGCGTCGCGCCGTCCGCGAGCCGAATCGGGAACGCGGCGAGCGCCTCGAAGCTCTCGAACGAAGAGCCGGTGAAGACCGTCGCCGAGACTCCGTCGACCACGAGGCGCCCGCCCGGGATGGTGTGTGTAGCCGCCGCGAGCTGAGCCGCGAGCGCGTCGGGATCGAGCTGGAGGCGCCGCGCGGCGGCCGGGTCGTAGGTGATCGTGAGCTGCTCGCCCTGGATCCCCGAGATCTCCACGCGCGACACGCCGGGGATGCGGACCAACGCGCGCTCCAGGATCCGCGCCGCGTGCAGACGATCGAGCGTGGTCGGCGCGCCGGTGAGCGCGAAGACCATCGCCTCTTGGTCGGCCATGATGTCCCGCTGCAGGCGCGCGGGGAGGACCTCGCCCGGGAAGTCGACGCGCGCGCGGGTGAGCGCTTCGTCGATCTCGTCCCACGCGGTCTCGGTGTCGGTGACACTGCCCGCGAGTTCGATCACCGCGATCGCGACGCCGGTCCGCGCGGTGGCGCGGATCCGTTTGACCTCCGCGACGCGGAACAACGACTCCTCGAGCGGCTCCACTACGAGGCGCTCGATCATGGTCGGCGTGGCGCCGGGGAACGGCACGACCAGGACGCCGACGCGATCCGCGAGGCGCGGATCCTCTTCACGCGGCATGGTCAGCCAGGAGAGCAACCCGAAGCCGGACATCATCACGGCCACGGTGAGCAGGACGCGGCGGCGCGCGAGGACGCCTTCGATGAAGCCCATCATCGCGCGGCCCGCTCCGCGCCCGACGCGCGCTCGATCACCGCGTCCCGATCCAACAACGCGGCGTGACCGGCGACGACCACGCGATCGCCACTCGAGATCGCGCCGCGCACGACCGCGCGGTCGCCGACGAGGCGCGTGACCTCCACCGGTACGCGGTGCGCCGACGCGTCCTTCACCACGAACACGTACGCGCCCGCGCCGACGGGGCTGGTGACCGCCGCGCTCGGGACGGACGGGGCGTCCGGCTCGGGGCGCGCGATCGAGACCTCGAAGTCACGGCCGGCGGCCGCGCCCGGGAACGCGAGTCGGACCGGCGTGAGGCGACCCGGTCCGTCCGACGCGATGCCGATCGACGCGACCTCGACCTCCACCGCGTCCCCGCCGAGCGCCGGGTGCGCCCAGATGCGATCGCCGACCGCGAGCGCGTCGCGCCACGACGCGGGGAGCCGCAGCTCGGCCTCGACCTCCCCCGCCCCGACGATCGCGACGATGGGCTGGCCCGGCGCCGTCGGTTCGCCGGCCTCGAGGTACACGTCGGTCACGACGCCGGCGAACGGCGCGCGGAGGACCGACTCACGCTCGCGGCGCTCGGCCTCCGCGAGCCCGGCTTCGATCTCGGCGAGTTGTCCGCGCCAGGTGCGGACCGCGGCGCGCGTCTTCTCCAGCTCCTCGCGCCCGGTCGCACCCGCCGACGACAACCCGACCGCGCGCGCCTCGTCGCGCTCCGCCTGTTCGAGCTGCGCCGTGATCCTCACCTTCGCCGCGCGGCGCGCCGCGACCTCGTTCGCGAACGGCGCCCGGTCGAGCCGCGCGACGACCTGCCCCGCGCGGACCGCCTCGCCGAGCTCCACCGGCCGCGCGACCACGCGACCCGCGACCGTGAACCCGACCCGGGCCCGATCGACGGCGCGCGTGATCACGGAGAACCGGACCTCGGCCGGGCCGGCCGGGTGGACCTCGGCCGTCTCCACCACCGGCCGGACGTCGACCGGCGCCTCGGCCTGCGACTCGCGCTCGAAGGCGCCGAACAGCGCTGGGCCCCCCACGAGCGTCGCGATCGCGACGAGCGACAGGGGGTGTCTCAGGAGGACTCGGAGCGTCGGCGTGTTCATATCTATACGGTGTAAAGTTGATAACTAATCGGTGTCAAGATAGTGATCGGTGATAAGATGAGATTCCGCGAGGGCGGTCGAAGAAGACGCTTTGCGGGTACGAGCCGGTACGGGACGATGCACGACGAGATGGCCAGCCGCGGGGGAACGAGCCGAAAGCCGTATCATCACGGCAACCTGCGCGAGGCGCTGATCGACGGGGCCATCGCGATCATCGCGGAGCAGGACGTCGCGGCCGTGTCGCTGAGGAAGGTGGCGCGGCAGATCGGCGTCACGAACGCCGCGCCCTACCACCACTTCGAGAACAAGACGGCGCTGCTCTCGGCCGTCGCCGCGGAGGGCTTTCGTACGCTCGTCGAGCGCGGGACCGCGGCGATCGCGGCGGGGGCCACGCCGCGCGAGCAGATGACGGCGCTCGGGATGGCGTACCTGTCCAACGCGATCGAGCACCCGGCGCACTACCAGGTGATGTTCCGCAGCGACCTCCACCAAGCGGAGTGTGAGGAGCTCGAGGCGGTCTCCGGCGACGCGTTCGGGTTGCTCGTCGGTTGCATCGATCGCCTCCGCGAAGAGCTCGGCGCCCAGGGCGATCTGCTCCCGCTCACGCTCGCCGCGTGGTCGATGGTCCACGGCTTCGCGACGCTGTGGACGCAGGGCGCGCTCGAGAAGAAGACCGGCATCGTCGACTGGAAGCCGATGGCGGATCAGGTCCTGCGCATGCTCGAGACGATGGTCTACAGCGAGCTCGAAGCGATGCGCGACGGCGCGTGATCGCTCACGCGAAGACGCCCAGGTAGATCACCGCGGCGGTCGCGGCCGCGTACGCGAGCAACAATGCGCGCGTCGCGTTGCGGAGCCACGCCGGGGGATCGCGCCTGAGGCGCGCCGGGCCGATCCGCACGAGCGCGACCACGATGGCGAGGCCGCCGATCGCGCCGCCGACGTGCGCGAAGAAGTCGACCTCGGGGAGGAACGCGCCCAGCAAGCCTTGGCCGAGCAGCGCGAGCGACGTCAGCAGCGTCATTCTCCACGGGCGCGGCAATGCGTCGCCGTGCCTCAGCGACAGGTACGCCCACGCCGCGAACAATCCGAACACGGAGGTCGACGCGCCGACGGTGACCGTCGCGGGCGCGCCGAGCACCGTGCCGATCGCGCCCGTCACGCCCGAGGCGAGGTAGATCGCCCCGAAGCCCCAGGCGCCGAGGACACGTTCGATCATCGGGCCCGCGGTGAGGATCGCGAGGAGGTTCAGCGCCACGTGCGCGAAGCCGACGTGCAACAGGTTCGCGGTGAAGAGGCGGTACACCTCGCCTCCGCGAACGAGCGCGGGCGCGTTGCCCCCGAGCGCGATGAGGCGCTGGCCGAGCGCGCCGTCGTCTTCGTAGACGCCCGCGGCGAACGCGACGCCGTAGAGGACGGCCAGGATCACCGCGGTCATCTGCGTGTACGAAGCGGGCTTCGCCGAGACGTCCTCGTACTGCGCGCGTTCTCGCTCGAAGGCCGCGGCTTGGTTCGGGTCGCGCTCCGCGAGGCGCGCGCGCACTCCCGCCACGAAGCGTTCGAGCGCGGGCTCTCCGCCGAGGAGCCCCGCGCGTGCGTACATGAAGTCCTGGTTCGCGACGCCTACCACGACCCGCCCGTCACGGAGCTGGACGTACCGCAGCGCGGCGAGCTCGAAGCGCTCGCGCTCCCTCGCGCCGATTCGCAGCAGCTCGATCGCGTCGCCCTCCACGATCACGTCGTGTCGGCGGCCGAGGTCTCTTCGCGCCGCGCGCCACGTGGTGAAGACGAGCCCGAGGAACAACGCCGCGAACAACGCGACGATCCAAGGCGTCACCCCGAGGTACCAGCCCGCGCCCGCGAGCGTGAGGACGACCGCAACGGCGGCGCCCCCGTGTACGGGCGGAGCGACCGCCTCGATCTCGAGGACGAGCGGCTCCGACGACCCGGACGCGTCCGCCATTCGTTCGGCGACTATCACGCGACCCCTCAGGCGGCAATCGAGGCCGCTTCGAGCTCCCTGCGACAGAGCGCGAGGTTCTCGGTGAT
>JAUHYN010001127.1 GCA_030426505.1 bacterium
CCAGGGCATGATGTTCGGCTTCGCGGTCGACGAGACGCCCGAGCTGATGCCGATGCCGATCGATTACTCGCACCGGCTGATGCGCCAGCTGACCGCCGCCCGCAAGAATGGGACGCTCCCGTTCCTCCGCCCCGACGGCAAGGGCCAGGTCACGGTGCGCTACGAGAACGGCAAACCGAAGGAGGTCACGACGATCGTCATCTCCTCGCAGCACGCCGCGGACGCCGAGAACGCGCAGATCCACGAGGGCATCATCGAGGAGGTCATCAAGAAGACCATCCCCGCCGAGCACCTCGCGAAGGACGTGAAGTACCACATCAACCCCACGGGTCGATTCGTGGTCGGCGGACCTCACGGTGACGCGGGCCTCACCGGCCGCAAGATCATCGTCGACACGTACGGCGGCATGGGCCGGCACGGCGGCGGCGCGTTCTCCGGCAAGGACCCGAGCAAGGTCGACCGCTCCGCCGCGTACATGGCGCGCTACATCGCGAAGAACGTCGTCGCCTCGGGCGCCGCGTCGCGCTGCGAAGTGCAGCTCGCGTACGCCATCGGTGTCGTGGATCCGGTCTCGGTCCACGTCGACTGCTTCGGCACGGCGAAGGTCGACGAGGAGAAGATCTCCGGCGCGATCAACAAGCTGTTCGACATGACGCCGAAGGGCATCATCTCGACGCTGGACCTCAAGAAGCCGGTCTTCGCGCGCACCGCGGCGTACGGCCACTTCGGCAACCCCGAGTTCTCGTGGGAGGCCACCGACCGCGTCGACGCGCTCAAGAGCGAGCTCGGCCTGTAGTTCGGTTCGAGGGCGCCGGCGGTCCGAAGAAGTCGGACGCCGGTGCCCGACTCGCCCGCCCGCCTCACCGCATCCCGCCAACTACGGCGCGGGCGTCTCGCTGATGGACTTCGTGAAGACCCCGGAGCCGAGCCGCCTCGCGATCAACGACTGGATCGCGGACGAGACCGAGGGGCTGATCGACCGTCGCGTTCTACTCCGCGCTCGACGCGGACCGCCTCGACGCGATCCTCGACGGGCTCCAGTCGAGTGACCTCGAGCTCCAGATGCCGAAGTTCGACGTCCGCTCGAAGCACGATCTGAACGAGCCGCTCGTCGGGCTCGGAATCGAGGACCTCTTCGCGGCGGCCGATCTCAGCGGCATCGCCGGTGAACCCGGTGACCTGTACCTCGAGTGGCTCCGTCAGGAGGCGGTCATCAAGGTCTCCGAGAAGGGCACCGTCGCGGCGGCGGCGACGGGCGGTGGCGTCTCCGTCGTGTCGCTCCCGGTGTCGATCCCCGTGATCATCGATCGCCCATTCATCTACGCGCTCCGCGACCGCCCCACGGGGACGATCCTGTTCCTCGGTCACGTTCGGAAGCTCTGAGGCAAATCACGCAGTTCTTTCGCGGATTTCGCGCGCCGGCGAAAATTCCGCGCCGACCCCGGGTGTGGCCTTGCAGCCATGTGATGACTTCGTGCAAAACCGTACAACACGCCTCGCTGGACTACGGGATCTGCCATGCACAAGTACGCCCTCGGCTTCGTCACGCTCCTCGCACTCTATGGGACCGGCTGTTCCGGTGACGACGACCCGGTCGACACCGGAGGTCCGATCACGCTCGACGAACGACCGACGCCGGTCGCGTCGACCGGCGCGCCGCTGACGCTCGCCGCGTCGCGCGGGTGCGCGTTGAGTTCCGACTGCGGTGCGGGGGAGACCTGCTTCCAGAGCGTCTGCGCGATCGCGCCGTCGTCGGCGCCCGATGTCGTCGACCGTGTCCCCGAGCTGTTCATCGAGCGCGAGCCGCCCTCGATCGTCCGCGTCCCGAGCGGCGTCTCCGACGTGCAGATCGCGTTCTCCCTCTCGGGAGACATCCCGAGCGGCGGTCTCGCGTATCGGATCGAGCGCTTCGACACGGCGGGCGACGACGCGACGGCCGAGACGAAGCTCGCGACGGGCAGCGGCGCGGACGTCACGTTGACCGTGCCGGTCGGGGACGCGAGCCCCGACGTGGACGCGCCGATCCTCGTACCGGTCGACTTCGTGACTGCGGCCGGGACCGTCGGCGTGATCCTCGCGCCCGACCTCAGCGAGGCCGGCGCGTACGGCGGCAGCGCGGTGGTCGACACGTTCGGGCAGCTCGGCCTCCCGATGGAGATGTCGATCGTGACCGAGCCGGCGGGCTCGAGCCTCGCGGACGCGACCGCCGCCTACCTCGTGTTGCCGGTCGAGGAGGGCAACCTGTTCAACCCCGTCCCATACAGATCAGGGGGCCCGACGTTCGTGACGCGCCTGCTCGAGTACGACGACTTCGTGCGCGGTTGGGTGGCGCGGTTCGAGATGCCGTACACGCTCGACGAGGGCGCGACGTTCGCGTGGGTGGCGGACGATCAGGTCAACAGCGTCACGCGCCGGATGCGTTTCGAGTTGATGGTCGGCTCTCAGGGGCAGGTCACCGGCCGCTTCTCCGATCGCTGGTCGGGGCTGTTCGAGGCGCGATCGGTCGGCGGCGTGCTCCAACCGGAGGACATCGTGTTCGAGGGCGAGCTCGCGCTCGATCGCATCGGCGCGGCGCCCGCGCTCGAAGACGTGCCGGTCGAGACGTACACGCCGGGCCCCACGGGCCTGCTCCCGTTGCCCTCCGTCGCCGCGTGTCAGGGGCTCAGCCTCACCGCGAGCGTCACTGTCGACATGCAAACGTATGCGTGCGGCGCGATCACGACGTCGGCGCAGTTCGTGGCGGCGACCGCCGGTGAGCAGGCGGCGTGCGCGATCGCGACCGCCGAAGTCGCGCTGTCGAGCGACACGACGGCGCGCCAGATCGAAGCGTTCCTCGACGACGAGACGCCGAACCCCGGCGGGCTCTCGTTCGCCGACTTCATGCGCCAGTGCGCCGCGCAGGAGAACGGGTACTGCGTCGCGAGCCCCGCGGTGTTGTGCAGCCGACAGCTCGTGGCGTACGCGCTCGAGACCCAAGCCGAGGGCGCGAGTGACAGCCTCGTCCTCTTGCGCGCCTATCAGGATACGACGCGCGAGGCGTTTCTCGGGCGCCAGTTCGCGGCGTTCCACGCCGACGCGCAG
>JAUHYN010001128.1 GCA_030426505.1 bacterium
CTCCCCTCGTAGCGATCGAGGAGCTCCCTGAGGTAGGCGGCGCCGAGCCGAGCGTTGAATGCGGGGTCGTAGAGCAGTCGGTTCTTCGTCGCGCGCCCCGCCTTGATGCGCCACGCGACGGTCTTCGCGGTCGGCAAGATGAGTTGCGCGAGGCCGTACGCGTTCATCGCGCTCACCGCGTCGGGGCGGAAGCCACTCTCGGTCCGAATGAGCCCGAAGAGGAGCGACACCGGGAGTTCGAACTCCGACGCGGCGGCGCGGATCGGCTCCTCGAACTTCAGCGGGTGCGCGCGCTTCGCGGCCTCGACGAACGCCGAGCTGCCGAGCGACGTCGGGTACGCGCGCGCGCCCTCCTCCCGGATGCGCCGCGCGTCCATGCTGCGGCCGAGCTCTTCGTACAGGCGCGCCATCGCGTGGAAGACCGGCTCCGGGATCCGGCGCCCGCGCTCCCGCGCGCGTCGCTCGTAGTTCGACAGCTGCGCGTACGCGCGGCTGCGCAGCCCGAGGCGCGTGTACTCGCGCACCTGCACCAACGCGGCGGGCACGGCGCCCGATGCGGCGGCGCTCCCTTCCTCGGAGGCGGCGATCGTCGGCTCGTCGAGGCGCTCGGCGATCTGCCCCTCCGCGAGCGCCGCGTAGTACGACAGCGGGTAGCGCTCGACGATCGATCGGAACGCGTCGCGCGCGGCCTCGACGTCGCCGAGCGACGCTTGGCTCCGCGCGAGCCAGTAGCGCGACGCGCCGTCGAGCTCGGCGGGCAGCCGCATCTTCGTGAGCGACGTGAAGAACTCCTTCGCGCGGGCGTAGTCGCCGAGGCGGAAGTAGCCCCACCCGACGTTCCACAGGCAGCGTCGTCGGAACGTCGAGACCGGGTTCACGAGGAGGAGCGATTCGCAGCGCTCGCGCGCGCGCTTGTACTTCCGCGAGCGGAGGTGGATCTCGGCCGCGCGGAACATCGCCTCTTCGGCTTCCGGGCGATCGGAGAAGCGCGCGGCGATCGTCTCGTAAGCGGTGAGCGCCGCGCTCTGTTGCCCGAGCAGCTCCGTCATCTGCGCGCTCGCGAGCTCGACCTTCGCGCGGAGATCCGTGAGCGCGGTCGGCGCGAGCTGCGCAGCGCGCGCGAAGTGGGACTGCGCCGTCCGGTACCGGCGACGCCGCTTCGCGACGCGGCCCCGCGCGTACACGACCTCGGCGATCAGCCGCCCCGCCCCGCCCCGCTGGAGGCGGCGCTCGAGCTTCTGCATGACGTCGTCGAACTGATCGGGATCCTCGAGCGCGCGCGCGTGCGCGAGGATGGCGCGGCGCTCGTCTTCCTCGATCATCGGCTTGTCGCCGATCTTCAGGCGCGCGAGCGCGGCGAGGGCCGGCCCGGCGAGCTTCGACTCGTCGGCCTTCTGCCAGACCTCGCGGAGCCCGCGGAACGCGCCGAGGACGTCGCCCGTGCGGTGGCGCGCCAACGCGAGGACGTAGGTGAGCTCGACATCCAGCGGTGCTTCGCGGCGCTCGCCCTCGAGCCAGCGCACGAGCCGCGAGAAGTCGGTCGCTTCGAGGAGCGCCCAGGCGCGGAGGCGGCGCGCCTCGTCTGCGCGCGGGCCGTCCGCGGAGACGGTGGCGAGGACCTGCGCGGCGTCGAGGTAGCTCTTCCACAGGTAGAGCGCTTGGCCGCGGAAGAAGCGGTGGTCGTCGAGCAGGATCGGATACGTCGACGCGAGCTCGTGGAAGAGGCGCGCGGCCTCTTCGTACTGGCCGAGGCGAATGAGCGAGACGCCGAGGAGGTAGCGCGCTTGCGGGCGCTCGGAGGCGTTGGGGTGCTCGCGGAGCAGGCGCTTGAGTCGCTGTACGCCGCGCGCGGTGTCGCCGCGGACGATCAGCCGCTGCGCGGACTCGAACGGGCCGCCCTCGAAGTAGGCCTCGGCCTCGAACGGCTCGACGTCCGGCTCCACGACGGGCGGCGCGGCGAGCGCGGCGAGGAGGACGACGGTCAGCACCGTTCGATGATGCCACCCGAGCGCGTGATGTCGAGAAGTCGGGTCTACGGTCCCGTGACCGGCGGGATGGTGCAGTAGCCGGGCGCGCCGGGCGGGAGGACGCTCGCGTACGGGAGCGTCGCCATCCCTCGGGTGTGCGCGCTGAGGTAGCTCCACACGTAGCTCGCGCCCTGGGTGTCGGGCGGGATGGAGTGACCGAACGTGCTGCGGCACTCGACGACGGAGTGTCCGTCGTCGCGGAGGAGCTGCGAGAAGACCATGTTCGCGACGTCGAAGCTCAGGTTGGTCGGCGCGAAGTAGTCGCTGGTGCCGCCCCAGATCAGCAGGTTCGGGAGCTGGGCGTTGTGGGGCTGGTGATAGATCGGGTAGCCCGTCGAGCCGCCCGCGGGGCCGCCGTAGTGACCGCCGGAGAGCGACGCGACCGCCGCGAGGCGCTCCCCGCGGTGCATCACCAAGTACGACGTGAACAGCGCTCCGGAGCTGTGGCCCATCGCGTACACGCGGTCCTCGTCGATCGCGTAGTTCGCGGCGAGGCACGCGAGGAGATCGTCGAAGTACGTGAGGTCCGGGTTGTTGGTCGGCGGGACGCCGTGGTGCCACAGGAACGGATCGCGGATGCCGTCGGGCGCGACGACGATCGCGCCGAGCGCGGCGAAGGCGTCGGCGCCGTGTTGGCCGATCGCGAAGTCGCCGGTGATGCCGGCTTCGGACCAGTGCCAGAGGAACACGACCGGCGCGCCGATCGGGTTGGTCGGGAGGCGCAACGCGAAGCCGCGCGGCGTGCCGTTCGATACGAGCTGGTTCTGCCCGGGCCCGAAGCTCGGGCAGGCGCCCCCGCTGTACGCGGGCGGCGGCGCCGGCGGCGCGCCGTCCCACGGCACGACGGGGACGCCGCCGTCGTAGCCGGTGGTGGTGCCGGCGTCGGTGGGGGAGCCGGCGTCGAGTTGGGAACCGGCGTCGAGTTGGGAACCGGCGTCGAGGGAGCCGGCGTCGACGGGGACGCCCGAGTCGACGGGGACACCGGCGTCGGTCGGGACGCCCGAGTCCGCTGGCACGCCCGAGTCCGCTGGCACGCCCGAGTCCGCTGGCACGC
>JAUHYN010001129.1 GCA_030426505.1 bacterium
TGCAGGGCGACAAGGCCGTGCCGGTGCCCGCGCGGCGGCACCCCGTGAAGGTGCGCATCGCGCCAGCGCTCTCCTGGAAAATCGTGCACGCCTGTCCGGCCGGGCATCCGGACGCGGTGAGCGGATCGCAGTGGAGCGAGCACAGCGTCGCGTTCGGGACCGTGCCTCCGGAGCCGTCGTCGAGGGTGATGCCGCAGATCGAGCCCGGGCCGCCAGTGCACTCGGCGTCGGAGTCGCATTCGAGGGAGATGCAGACGCCGAACGGGGCGTTCGGATCGAAGAGCGGATCCCGGGTGGTGTTGCAGATGCGGCCGGGGTTGCAGTTGATCGTGAAGTTGCACGCCTCGCCGTCCTGGCTACAGGCGAGGCAGTCGGGATCGCCTTCGATGGGGAGCGGGTCGTTGCCGCATTGGCACCCGAACGCGAAGACGAAGAGCAGAGCGTAGCCAGATCGATGCATCGAGACCCCCCTCGGTGGCTTCCTCTACAAACGACCCCGCCGGATTGGCGACGCCGCGAGCGGACCCCGGCCCGACCAACCGACTACGGGGTCGAATTCATCCGGGCGGGCGAGCGGTGAGGGCGCTCACCGCCCCGAGGGCGGGCGGGGGCGGACCGGGAGGTCGATCCGCTCGCCCCGCGGTGCTAGGAACGCGGTCGCGATGCCGTACCGCCCGACCGATATCGAGCCCCGCTGGCAGGCGTTCTGGGACGACGAAGGCACCTTCGTCGCCAAGGACGACTTCTCCCTCCCCAAGTTCTACGCGCTCGACATGTTCCCGTACCCCTCCGGCAAGGGGCTGCACGTCGGCCACCCGGCGAGCTACATCGGCGCCGACGTCGTCTCCCGCAAGCGCCGCGCCCAGGGCTTCAACGTCCTGCACCCGATGGGCTACGACGCGTTCGGCCTGCCGGCCGAGCAGAAGGCGATCGAGGAGGGCGTCCCGCCGCAGCAGTCGACCGCGGAGTCCATCGAGACGTTCCGCCGCCAGCTCAAGATGTGCGGCTTCTCGTACGACTGGACCCGCGAGGTCTCCACGGCGTCGCCGGACTACTACAAGTGGACGCAGTGGATCTTCACGAAGCTCCTCGAGAAGGGGCTCGCGTACGAGGCGGACACGTTCGTGAACTGGTGTCCCGCGCTGGGGACGGTGCTCGCGAACGACGAGGTCATCGACGGCAAGTCGGAGCGCGGCGGGCACCCCGTCGAGCGCAAGCAGATGCGGCAGTGGATGATTCGCATCACCGACTACGCCGAGAAGCTGTTGTCGGGCCTCGAGACGATCGACTGGCCGGAGAGCACGAAGTCGCTCCAGCGCGATCGCATCGGCCGCTCCGAGGGCGCCCACATCGACTTTTCGGTCGTGGGCTCCGACGAGAAGCTCCGCGTGTTCACGACGCGCCCGGACACCGTGTTCGGCGCGACGTACATGGTCGTGGCGCCCGAGCACCCGATCGTCGCGACGCTCACCACGGACGCGCAGCGCGCGGCGGTCGAGCAGTACCAGCAGCGCACGGCGTCGATGAGCGAGATCGATCGGCAGACGACGAAGGAGAAGACCGGCGTCGACACCGGCGCGCGCGCGACGAACCCGGCGACCGGCGCCGAGATCCCGATCTGGATCGCGGACTACGTGATCTACGGCTACGGCACCGGCGCGATCATGGCGGTGCCCGGGCACGACGAGCGCGACTGGGAGTTCGCGAAGGCGATGTCGCTCCCGATCGTTGAGGTGATCGCGGGCGGTAACGTCGACGAGGCCGCGCACTCCGGCGAGGGCGCGATGGTCAACAGCGGGCCGTTCGACGGGGTGTCGACGGTCGACGGCGAGGCCAAGAAGAAGGTCACCGCGTGGCTCGAGGAGCAGGGCTTCGGTGAGGGGACAATCAACTACAAGCTCCGCGACTGGACGTTCGCGCGGCAGCGGTACTGGGGCGAGCCGATCCCGGTGCTGAAGCGCGCGGACGGCGAGGTCGCGCGCGCGCTCGACGTGGACGAGCTCCCGCTCGAGCTGCCGACGGTCGAGCAGTACGCGCCGACCGGCACCGGCGAGTCGCCGCTGTCGCTCGCGAAGGACTGGGTGCAGGTCGACGACGCCAAGACCGGTGAGCGCCTCGTCCGCGAGACGCAGACGATGCCGGGCTCGGCGGGCTCGAGTTGGTACTTCCTCCGGTACTGCGACCCGCACAACGACGCGGCGTTCTGCGACCGCGAGAAGTCGGACTACTGGATGCCGGTCGATCTGTACGTGGGCGGACCGGAGCACGCGGTCGGGCACCTGATGTACGCGCGGATGTGGCAGCGGTTCCTGTACGACGAGGGGCTCGTGCGCGACCCCGAGTTCGCGACGCGGCTGTTCCACCAGGGGATGGTCCAGGCGTTCACGTACTACCGGGACGACAAGCGGATCGTCGCGTGGAAGGACGTGGAGGAGAAGGACGGCGGCCACGTCGAAGCGGGCAGCGGCGAGGTGCTCACGCAGCGCATCGAGAAGATGTCGAAGCGCAAGGGCAACGTCGTGAACCCGGACGAGGTCATCGCGCAGTACGGCGCGGACGCGATGCGCGTGTACATCGCGTTCCTCGGGCCGCTCGATCAGGACAAGCCGTGGGCGCCGGGCGGCATCCAGGCGCAGTTCAAGTGGCTGGAGCGCGTGTGGCGCCTCTACTTCGAGGGCGACGACGACGTCTCGCGCGTCACGGACGCGGAGCCGACGGCCGAGGAGCTCAAGATCCTGCACAAGGCGATCGCGAAGGTGAGCGAGGACTACGAGAAGCTCGCGCTCAACACGGCGGTGTCGGCGCTGCACATCGCGACGCGAGACCTCGCGCAGCTGAAGACGACGTCGCGCGCGATCCTCGGGCCGCTCGCGCAGCTCGTCCAACCGCTCGCGCCGCACATCGCGGAGGAGCTGTGGGCGAAGGCGCTCGGCAACGAGGGTGGGATCAGCTACGTCGCGTGGCCCGAAGCGGACGCGCAGTACCTCGTCGAGGACACGATGAAGATGGGTGTCCAGGTGATGGGGAAGACGCGCGGCGAGATCGAGATCCCGGTCGACGCCGACGAG
>JAUHYN010001130.1 GCA_030426505.1 bacterium
CCTGTTCGCCGACATCACGTACGACTTCGGGCACAGCGCCGCGACGGCGGTGGTCGGACCGGAGCTGGGCTACGGGTTCCTCGGGTTCGACGGCGGCGCGGCGTTCCGCTTCGGGTTCGCCGACGAGGTCGAGTACGGCGTGCAGGCGCGTGTGCTGATCGCGCTGACGACGTTCTCGATCTTCGGGCGCTACGGGTTCTGGCCGGACTCCGAAGGCGGGCGGCACATCGGGCAGGTCGGGGTCCTGCTGAAGTTGCCGTTCTGGAACTCGACGGACATCCCCGAGGTGGCGCGATGAGTACGAAGCTCATGACGGTGGAGTTGGAAGTGAACGGCGAGAAGCGCTCGGTGGAGGCGCTCGCGACGACGCCGTTGTTGTGGGTCATCCGCGAGGAGCTCGAACTCACCGGCACGAAGTTCGGGTGCGGGCGCGCGCAGTGCGGCGCGTGTACCGTTCACGTGGACGGCGTGCCGCAGCGCTCGTGTGTCACGCCGCTGTCGGCGGTGGCGGGCGCGAAGATCCGGACGATCGAGGGCCTCGCGTCGGACGACGGCGCGCTCCACCCGGTGCAAGAGGCGTGGGTGCAGCACAACGTGCCGCAGTGCGGTTACTGCCAGTCGGGTCAGATCATGTCGGCGGTCGCGCTGCTCGAGGCGGTGGGTTCGAAGGTCACGGACGAGGACATCGACGCCGCGATGGCCGGGAACATCTGCCGCTGCGGGACCTACCCGCGCATCCGCGCGGCGATCCACACGGCGGCGAAGAAGGTGGAGTCGTGAGGATCGAGCGGCGCGACTTCATGAAGATGCTGGGCGGCGGCGCGCTGATGCTCGGCGTGTTGCCCGGCTGCAAGACCGCGCAGGTCGTGGGGCTCGGCGATCTCTCGGACGCCGCGTTCACGCCGAACGCGTTCCTCACGATCTCGCCGGACGGCCGGATCGTCCTCGCGCTCAACAAGGCCGAGATGGGTCAAGGCGTGTCGACGGGGAGCGCGGTGTTGATCGCGGAGGAGCTCGAGGTCGCGGTGGAGGCGATCGAGGCCGTCCACGTGGCGCGGCCCGAGTTCGAGAGCAGCCTCGGCGAGGCGGCGCTGTCGGAGATCGCGCCGGTCGGGATGCAGATCACCGGTGGCTCTTCGAGCACGCCTGAGAACTTCGTCCCGCTCCGCAAGGCGGCGGCCTCGGCGCGCGAGATGTTGATCGCGGCGGCGGCCGAACAGTGGAAGACGGACAAGAGCGCGTGCCGGGCCGAGGACGGTCACGTGATCCACACGGACGGGCGCAAGCTCGCGTACGGCGCGCTCGCGGAGGCGGCGTCGCGGCAGAGCGTGGTCGACGACCCGCCGCTCAAGCCGCGCTCCGAGTTCAAGAAGATCGGCAAACCGGTGGTGCGCGTCGACGCGCGCGACAAGGCGACCGGCCAGGCCAAGTTCGGCACCGACGTGAAGATCGAGGGCGCGCTGCGCGCGGTCGTGATCCACCCGCCGCAGCTCGGCGGTCAGGTGAAGACGCTCGACGCCGACGCCGCGAAGCGCTTGCCCGGCGTGGTCGAAGTGTTCGCGTTCGAGCGCGGCGTAGCGGTGCTCGCGGAGAAGTACTGGCAGGCCTCCGCCGCCGCGCGGGTCGTGAAGGTCACGTGGACCGAGGGTGTGGTCGCGGGCCTCGACTCCGCGAAGCTCGAAGCGGCGGCGCGAAAGCAGTCGAAGGAGAAGGGCGCGAGCCGCGTGAAGAACCGCGGCGACGTGGACGGCGCGCTGAGCGAGGACGGCGTGGTCACGCTCGACGTCACGTACGAGGCGCCCTACCTCGCGCACGCGCCGATGGAGCCGATGAACTGCACCGTCCACGTGCAGGGCGATCGCGTGAAGGTGTGGTGCCCGACGCAGTCGCCCACGATCGTCGCGGAGGGGATCTCGCGTCTGCTCGGGCTGAAGCGCGCGGACGTCTCGGTCGACACGACGATGCTCGGCGGCGGGTTCGGGCGGCGCGGTGTGCCGGACTTCGCGGTGGAGGCGGCGATGATCGCGCGGCGCGTGGACAGACCGGTGCAGCTCGTGTGGTCGCGCGAAGACGACATGCGCGGCGGTTACTACCGCCCCGCCGTCGTCGCGCGAATGCGCGGTGCGGTCGCCGGCGGTCGCGCGCGGGCCGTCCACTACCACGGCGTCTCGCAGTCGATCTTCATGGACCAGTCGCCGTTCCTCGGCGCGCTGTTCCCGGACTGGATGCCGAGCCTCGCGAAGCGAATGATGCTCAAGGCGAACGTCGGCTTCGTGCAGGCCGGCGCGTTCCCTGACTTCCTCGCGACGGAGGGCGTGGCCGACTCGCCGTACGACGTGGAGGACTTCCGCGTGGAGTACACGCCGGTGCGGACGGGGATACCGGTGTCGTTCTGGCGTTCGGTCGGTCACTCGTTCAACGCGTTCATCAACGAGACGTTCATGGACGAGCTCGCGCACGCGGCGAAGCAGGATCCGTTCGAGTTCCGCCGCGCGCACCTGACGAACGCGCCGCGCCACCTGCGCGTGCTCGAGGAGGCGGCGAAGCTCGGGAAGTGGGGCGCGCCGATCGAGGACGGCTGGGGGCGCGGCATCGCGGTCCACAAGTCGTTCGGGACGTTCGTCGCGCACGTCGTCGAGGCGGGCGTGGTGGACGATCGGATCCGCGTGCGGCGCGTGTCGTCGGCGGTCGACTGCGGGCTCGCGGTCACGCCGGACCTGGTGGCGGCGCAGATCGAGAGCGGGATCATCTACGGCCTGTCGGCGGCGATCGATCAGCGGTTGGACCTCGTGGACGGCGTCGTCCAACAGGGCAACTTCGACACGTACCCGTGCCTCAGGATGCACGAGTCGCCCGAGATCGAGGTCAAGGTGATCGACTCGGACGAGCGGCCGTTCGGCGTGGGCGAACCGGGGTTGCCGCCGGTGCTCGGCGGGCTCTCCAACGCGATCTTCGCCGCGACCGGCGTGCGGTTGAGATCGATGCCGATGCAACAGGCGTGGGACCGCCGAAAGGAGACGACCTGATGCGCGCGCTCGTGATCCTCGCGCTCGTCACCGCGACC
>JAUHYN010001131.1 GCA_030426505.1 bacterium
ATCTCGAGCGCCTCTTCGACCTGCGCCGCGTCGACCTCGGAAGTGCCGTCGTCGAACACCATCGGCGGCGGCGGCGGCATCTTCGCGAGCAGGCGACGCGCCTCTTCGCGGTCGTCGAACCGGTGCTTCTCCTTGCCGATGATCTGGTAGGTCTCGTGACCCTTCCCCGCGATGATCAGCGCGTCGTCCGCGCTCATCCAATCGATTGCCATCCGGATCGCCGTGCGGCGATCGAGCTCGACCTTGTACTGCTTGTTCGCCGGCGCCGCGGTCATCGTCGCCCAACCGGACTCCTTCAGCCCGGCCTCGATCGCGGCCGCGATCGCCTTCGGATCCTCGGTGCGCGGGTTGTCGTTCGTGACGACCGCGATGTCCGCGCCCTCGCCGACCGCCTTGCCCATCGGGCCGCGCTTCTCCTTGTCGCGATCACCGCCGCAACCGAAGACCACCAGGACGCGGCCCTTCGTGAGCGGGCGAATCGCCGAGATCGCCTTCGTGAGCGCGTCCGGCGTGTGCGCGTAGTCGACGAAGACGTGCTTGCCGTCCTCGTTCGGCACGCGCTCGAGCCGCCCGGGCACGCGCTCGAGCGCGCGGAGGCCGCGCGTGATGCGCGCCTTCGAGAAGCCCATCGCGAGGGCCATGCCCATCCCGACGAGCACGTTCGAGAGGTTGTGCTCACCGACGAGCGACGTCTCGATCTCCCAGACGCCCTTCGGCGTGCGCACCGTCGCCTCGATGCCGGACAGCGAGTACTGCGCGTCGAGCGCGACCACGTCCGCGTCGCTCTTCGGGTCGAGCGAAACCGACAGCGACTTGCCGCCCCACCGCTCGAGGATCTGCGAGCCGCGCGGATCGTCGACGTTGACGACGGCCATGCGACCGCGCGCCTTGGACTTGCGCAGGCCCTCGGAGAACAGGCGCGCCTTCGCTTCGAAGTACGTCTCGATCGACTTGTGGTAGTCGAGGTGATCCTGCGAGAGGTTCGTGAACCCGGCGACCTTGAAGTGGACGCCCGCGACGCGCTCCTGATCCAACGCGTGGCTCGACACCTCGAGCGCCACGTGGGTGACGCCCGCCGCCGTCATCTCGGCGAGCTTCTTCTGGAGCAACACGGCGTCCGGCGTCGTGTGGCCGAGATCTTCCGAGTGACCGGCGTAGCGGCACTCGACCGTCCCCATCACGCCGACCTTCTTGCTCGCCGCGCGGATGATCGACTCGAGCACGTACGTGACCGTCGTCTTGCCGTTCGTACCGGTGACGCCGGCGACCAACAGGCGCCGCGACGGCTGCCCGAAGAAGTTCGCCGCCGCGAGGGCGACCGCGCGCCGCGCGTTGGGGACGAGCACCACGTTGGGTCGCGTGTCGTTGTCGCCGGACTCTGGCCACTCCTCGGCCATCACGCCGATCGCGCCGCGCTTCACCGCGTCCACGATGTAGTCGTGCCCGTCGTGTTCGACGCCGCGCACCGCCGCGAACAGGTGTCCGCGCTCGACCCGACGCGAGTCCACGGTGATCCCCGTGATGTCCGCGTCGAAGTAACCCCGGCGATCCGCGATCGCGATGCCCCGAATGATCTCGTCCAGCCTCATGCTCCGCTCCCTCTGGGCTTCGCCGCTTCGGGCGACAGCCACACCTCGCACGAGGATCCGGGCGACAGCGGCGCGCCGTGGGCGGGCTTCTGCCTCACCACACGACCCGTGCCATGCACCACCGGATCGCAACGCACGTCCGCGGAACGGTTTAGCACTTCCATCACCCCGAGACCCACGAAGTTCGGCGCGCGGGACGCCCCGGAGCCCTCCACCGGCCGAGGCTCGGGCTCCTCGACCCCGAGGAGCGCCTGGGCCTGCGCCGACAGCGCGACCTCCAGGCCCCCCTCGTCGGTCGGGACGCCCTCTATCTTGTTGGACTCCAACCACTTTTCCGACTCGGGGCTCGTCGAGATCGCGTCGGGAGAGCGCGCCGCCGGGGCCTTCGAGAAGCTCGCCAGGAACGCCTCGCGATCCGCGGCCTCCTTCGGATAGACCTCGCGCGCCGCGAGCGCCGCCGCCGCGATCT
The DNA here is from genome assembly GCA_030426505.1 of bacterium. GTDB lineage: Bacteria > Myxococcota > Kuafuiibacteriia > Kuafuiibacteriales > Kuafuiibacteriaceae > JAUHYN01. Next base: position 2,059 of record JAUHYN010001131.1, read on the forward strand.
CCGTGAACGCCGGCGCCGCGACCGTGCCGCCGTAGATCGAGCCCTTCGGCTCGTCGACCAACACGTAGATCGCGACCTCGGGCTTCTCGGCCGGGACGAGCCCCACGAAGCTCGCGACGTACAACTCGTGGCTGTACGCCTTCGTCACCGGGTCGATCTTCTGCGCCGTGCCGGTCTTGCCCGCGATCTCGAAGCCCGGCACCACGACGGTCGACGCCGTGCCACCGTCCTTCGTGACCTCGACCATCATCTGACGCACGGTCCGCGCGGTCTCGGGCTTGATCACCCGCCGCGTCTCCGGCGGATCGAGCGCGACGACCTCCCCCGACTTCTTCACGATGCGCTTCACGATGCGCGGGCGCACGAGCACACCGTCGTTCGCGATCGTCGACGCGGCCTGGATGATCTGCAGCGGCGTCGCCGCGATGCCCTGCCCGAACGCGATCAACATCGTCGGCAGGAATACGGTCAACGCAAGTTCAGAGCGCAAGGCGCGACTGACCCGCTGCGAAAACCTCATCGACCGCTCCCCTTCTCCGGACACATCGAATGGCAGTTTCGCACGATGAAGTCATTGAAGCAAAAGTGACGGTGATGGTCGCTATCACAGCGGCTCCACGATCCTCACCTGATATACTTTGCTGACGTTCCGGCGCATGTTCTGTCGAACTGGCTGCGCAGGTTTTCTCGCTCATTCCGGCGTGTTTCGACCCGCCACGAGGTGTGATTGGTGGTATTCCGCCGACTCTTCCGGCGTCAGGCCGAGCCCGATGCCCAACTTGAAAAATCGCTCGAAAAAACGCGCCGGGGTGTCTTCAGCGAAATCACGCGCCTCTTCGACCGAAGCGACATCGACGACGAGCTCTTCGAGGATCTCGAGATGCTCCTTCTCCAGGCCGATGTCGGTGTGGATGTGAGCGAAACGCTCGTCGAAGAACTGAAGGCGCGGATCGAGCGCGATCGCATCGCCGATCCGGCCGTTGCGCGCGAAGCGCTGCGCGA
>JAUHYN010001132.1 GCA_030426505.1 bacterium
TCGCCCGCGCCGTCGCGGTCCACGCCCATCGCGATGTCGGGCGACTGCTTGTTGATCGCGTTGAGGACCGCGCAGGACTTGTAGTCGAAGCCCATGGCGGAGTCGTCGTAGCCGATCTTCTCGACGACGCCGCGGACGAGGTCCTGGACATCGACGTAGCTCTCGGAGGTGACCTCTCCGCCCACGATCACGATGCCCGTCATACACATCGTCTCGACCGCCACGCGTGATTGAGGGTCGCCGGAGAGCAGCGCGTCCAGGATCGTGTCGGACACCTGGTCACTGACCTTGTCGGGGTGGCCCTCATTTACGGATTCGGAGGTGAAGACGAAGTCTTTGAGGCTCATGTTTGCGAATCTCCTTCAGGTTCTCGCTCTACTCGAATGATTGCGAAGAGCGGGCGTACCAGCGGGTCCCGGTCTCGTCAACCGGGACGCGTCTGCGCTTGCGGCCCGGTCTAACCCCACGATAGATTGCGAATCGGTGCCACCACCGAGCGCCGCTGAAACAAAACGCTCCGTCTGTCGTGCGTTGACGAACGTGGTCAAGGCGAGCCGCTTGAACGGATCGATCGATCCCAAGTCGTTCTTCATGATGGTGAACACCAACTTTGGTGTCCTCCATCGCGGCGGCTCGATCGACTTGCGTCCGTTGTGGGACGCGCTCGCGGCCAGCCACCCTCCGACGTCGCTCTACGGCCTCTTTCTCAAGTTCGCGGAGTCCGTCGAGCACCTCGGCTACATCGCGGAGCTCCCGGAGCCGGTCGCCGCGCTCGACGACGAAGGCCGTCACAGCGCCGTGCACACGTTCTCCGAACACGGATCCCAAGCGGACATCGTCTTCGGGGACTCGGGTTCGTTCGAGACCCTGGACGCGCTCGTCGCCCAGGGCGCCGAGAACCTGAACCTCGCGACGGGGGACCTCAAGCCGTTCATCCCGGATGAGACCCGGCGGCAGATCACGCAGTACGTCGTGTACGCGGTGAAGGCGGCGCCGGTCGGGCGCCTGGTCGACGCCCACCAGCTCGCGTACCTCGTCGACAGCAACTTCGAGGAGCTGTTCAACGGTCAGCACTTCGACTTCAACCCGGTCCTCACCGGGCTGCGCGAGCTCGGCGAGTTCAAGGACGAGGACGTCTACGTCGCGATCATCCGCCTGGAGCAGAAGCTGCACGGGATGGGCTTCGAGCTCGCGCCGGTCACGTTGAACGTGGACCCTTCGCGCGCCGAGGGGCTCCTGCAGGAAGCGGAGGCGCGCGAGCGTCAGGCCGCGCAGGAGGCCGCGAACGCGGTCGCTCAGACCCGCGCCACGACCGTCTCACAGGTCCCGGAGATCGGTGAGGCCGTCAAGGAGGACTCGAGCGACAAGGTCACGCGCAAGGATCGTTCGCTCGCGAAGTACGGGATCAAGGACAAGAAGACGACGTCGAAGCGCGCGCAGATCATCCGCTACGCGCTCCTCGCCGTCATCGCGATCGCGGTCGTGGTCGTCGGCGTCGTGACGTGGCCGAACCGCTCGCTCGACGCGACGGCGTTCTCGACGACCATCCCGCTCACTGAGGCGCAGATCCTCGAGGGCGGCCTGCAAGGGAAGCTGGACGACAACGCGTGGTGGAAGCTCAGCGCCGAGGAGCGCACCGCGCGCATCGAGTCGTTCGCGAAGTACGTGAAGCAGCGCGGGATCGACAACGGCCTCCAGGTCCGGGACGCATCGAACCGCCTCGTCGTCAGCTCGACGCGCGACGGCCGCATCGTCACCGCGCGCTTCTTCGAGTTCGGCGGCAAGGACGGCTCGATCCCCGAAGAGGTCCGCGAAGAGTTGATGAAGCGCGCACCGCCGGACGCCCAGAAGGTCATGGGCAAGAAGTAGCCGCGCGCTCGACATGACCCGCCCCACCCGCTCCGACTTGGATTCGCGGCGCTTCGGCGTCGAAGTGTTCCGCTCCGTGATCGAGGACGACGGTGACCTCGACGCCGCCATCGCGTGCGACGCGGAGCTCGTCGTCGCGCGCGTCGCGACCGCGTCGATCGGAGCCGTCCAGCGCCTCGAGGCGGCCGGCTTCTTCCTCACCGACACCCTCGTCTACTTCCGCGGCGCGACGAATCACTTCGATGCGCCGGCCACGCTCGAAGGCCTCCAGATCCGCGACGTCGTCGAGCGCGACCAACTCGAGCGCGTCACGCGCGGCGCGTTCACCGACTTCTTCGGCCACTACCACACCGACCCGCGGCTGGACTCCGAGGCGGCGACCGAGGGCTACGTCGAGTGGTCGTGCTCCGCGCTCGCGTGGACGGACGGCTTCGTGATCGGCGCCTTCGACGACGCGACCCTCGCGGGCTTCGCGACGGTGAAGATCGCGGACGGCGCCGGCGAGATCGTCCTCAACGGCGTGGCGCCCGCGTACCAGCGGCGCGGGATCTACGCGGCGCTCGTCGCGTCGATCGGCCACCGCCTGAAGGCCGCGGGCGTAGGCGCGATCTTCTCGTCGACGCAAATCCAGAACCTCGGGCCGCAGAAGACGTGGGCGCGCGCGGGGCTCCTCCCCGGCGAGTCCTTCCACACGCTGCACCGCTGGCGCTGAAGTTCAGCCGACGCGTCAGAGCCCGTGTCGCTCGAGGCACGCGCGCACCTCGCGCGCGGTACCGAGCGTACACGCCTCGCGCACCGCGGCCCGACACGCCGACGCGTCCAGCGAACGGATCGCGCGCTTCACGAGCGGGATGGATCCGCCCGTCATCGACAGCGACTCGAAGCCCAGCCCGAGGAGGAGCGCGGCGTGCCGCGGGTCGCCCGCGATCTCCCCGCACACCGTCACCGGCTTCTTCGCGACGCGCGCGGCGGCCGCGATGTTGGCGAGCACGCGCAACACCGCGGGGTGCGTGACGCCGAAGCGCGCGTTGACGTCGTCGTTGCTCCGGTCGGCGGCGAGCAGGAACTGGAGCAGATCGTTCGTCCCGACGGAGAGGAAGTCCACCTCGCGCAGGAGGTGGTCGACGATCAGGGCGGCCGCGGGCGTCTCGATCATCACGCCGACCGGCAGCGGGCGCGGCAACGGACC
>JAUHYN010001133.1 GCA_030426505.1 bacterium
CGGGCTCGCGCGGGTCCACCTCGATCGTCACCGACCGAGCGTGGTCCCCCCGCGCGTGGTGATCGATGCGGCTGCGATCGACGAACACGATCTGCTCGCCGAGGGCACCACGCTCCGGATCGATCCGCACCTCAGAGAGCTCCGCGTTCGATTCCGCGCGCCGATGCTGCGCGCGCCGAACCTCGGCAGCTACGCCTACCGCCTGATCGGGACGGACGATCCGTGGCAGCGCACCGCGAACCGCACCGAGATCTCGTACCGCCGGCTCGACCCGGGGACGTACACCTTCGTCGTGCGCGCGATGAACGAAGACGGCGTGATCGGGCCGGCCACGGAGCTCGCGTTCACGCTGGAGCCCACGCTCGTCGAGACGAAGTGGTTCCGCGGCTCGGTCGTGCTCGCCGTCTGCCTGCTGTTGCTCGGCTCGCACCAGTGGCGGACGCGCCGCATCAAGGAACACAACGACGCCCTGCAGCGCGAGGTCTCCCAACGCAAGAGCGCGCAAGCTGCCTTGCGCGACCGCGAGCGGCACTACCGGCGGGTGTTCGAAGCCTCCGTGAACGGCTTCCTCGTGGTGGGGCCGAGTCGCCGGGTCGTCGACGCGAACCCGGCCGCCTGCGAGATGTTCGGGTACACGACGGCGGAGGTGATCGGTCGGCCCGTCGAGGAGCTCGTGAGCCCCGTCGAGGGGGACGGTGTGCAGTCGCTGCGGCGAGGCGACGGGTCGGCGTTCGAGGCGCGCGTACGCGAGCGCGACTACCCGCTCGCCGACGACGAGCGCACGCTGATCACGATCGTGGACGTCAGCGCGTTGATGACGTCGCAGCGACAGGAGCGCGCGCTCCGCGAGCAGCTGTTCCGCCGTCAGCGCGTGGAGGCGATGGGGCGCTTCGCGGGCGGCATCGCGCACGACGTGAACAACATGCTCACGGCGGTCCAGAACTTCGCGCAGCTCGGGTTGGAGGAGCTCGACGATCCCGAGGCCGTGCGCGAGGACCTCACGGAGATCATCGCGGGCATCGCGCGGACGACACGCGTGACCAAGCAGCTCCTCGCGTTCGGGCAGCGCGACGAGCAGCGCCCGAAGACACTCGATCTGTTGGAGGCGGTCGAGCGCCTCCGGCCGATGCTCGAGCAGGTGCTGCGCGACGATGTCGTCCTCTCGATCTCCGCCGAGGACGGCCTCCCGCCGATCATCGCGGACGAGACCCACGTCGAGCAGGTGATCCTCAACCTCGTCATGAACGCCTCCGACGCGATGCCTTCCGGCGGTCGCCTCGAGATCACGATCGATCACGTGGACGAAGAGGCCGCCGCCGCGATCGCGCCCGATCTCGAGCGCGGGGGCGACCGCGTGCGATTGCGCGTGCGCGACGAGGGCATCGGAATGTCCGAGGAGACGCGCGCGCAGATCTTCGATCCGTTCTTCACGACGAAGCCCCGGGAAGCGTCTTCCGGGCTGGGCCTCTCCGTCGTCCACGGCATCGTCGCGCAGAGCGGCGGCGACATCTCGGTCGAGAGCACGCTCGGCGAGGGGACGGTCTTCACGATCCTCTGGCGGCAAGGCGAGCGCGCGAACATGACGGTCGACGTCCCCGTGCGCCCGGAGAACGGCGCCGCGTCGGGTGAGCGCCTGCTCTACTGCGACGACGACGACGCCGCGCGCCGCGCGACCGCACGCGTCCTGACCCGCGCAGGCTACGACGTCATCGTCGCGTCTGGACCGCGCGAGGCGATCGAGCTCGCCAACGGCCACCTCGACGCGGTGCAGCTCCTCGTCACCGACGTCATCATGCCCGAAATGAACGGGCGCTCGCTCTACGAGGCCTTGCGCGAGAAGCGCCCCGACCTCCGCGTGCTCTACGTGTCGGGCTACTCGGCGGACATCCTCGAGGAGCTCACGCCGCAGGAGTCGTTCCTGCCGAAGCCGTACTTGCCGAAGGAGCTGCTGGAGCAGATCCGGGCGCTCCTCGGCGCGACGGCCGAGGCCTGAGAGGCACCTTCCGAGCGCTACTCAAAGAACCTCACGCAGACGTCTTCGGGCGGGGATGGCATCACGCCCGGGGTCTTCACGAAGCGGATGTCGGCCATCGCGTCGGGGCGGGAGAGGCGGACGCGGTCGCCCGACTCCGAGTCGCAGTCGCCTTCGACCAGGTGGTAGCCGGGCGCGACGGTTCCGGCGGCGTCGAGTTGGAGCGGGAGGCCCGCTTCGGCGTCGTCGACTTCGTCGTGGACGAACATCACGAGGTGGGTCCACGAGACGCCGACGAGGACGTCGCCGGGGCCCATCGTGCCGTCGCGATCGCGGTCGTCGAAGACGAGGGGGCAGGCGAAGTCGGCGACGATCGAGCCGTCGCTCGTCGCGTAGCGGTTCGGGCGCGGGACGGGCGGCCTGTCGTAGACGGGGACGTTGAAGGTCGCGGGGTAGGACGCGGGCGCGACGGCGGAGACGACGCCGAGGTCCCAGGTCTCGCGCTGTTGCTCGTTCCACTTCCAGTAGAGGCCGACGGTGGGCTGCACGAGGTCGCGCGGGACGTCGTCGCCGCAGAGGATGCCTTCGAGGTCGAGCTGCGACTCGCCGAGGTAGTCCCCCGGCGCGACCGGATCTCCGCAGGCGAACAGGAGCGCCGACGCGAGGAGCGACGCACGGAGGGCGAGCTGCATGGGGACAGGGTAGCAGATCGCGCCGCGGTCCGAGGATCCGCCCGGCGTCAGAAGACCGTCCCGACCCCCAGACCGGTCCGGAACGTGGCGACGGCGGTCGCGGCCGAGCCGTCCGGGGTCGCGCCCGCCCGAATCACGTAGACCGGCACGGCGGTCTCCCACCGGAAATACAGGCGCCCCACCGGGACCTCGACCAGGACGAGCGGCCCGGCGGCGACCCCGAAGGAGGTCCGGCGCGGGGTCGTGACGTCGTCGAAGCGCTGCAACAGGCAGATCCCGGCCAGCTCGAGGCCCCCGGACAACGTGAGCGGCCCGACGTCGAACGCGCGCAGAACGGCGCCCCCCACCCCCAGCTCCGAGGAGCCGATCGAGACCCGCTCGTTGGTCGTCCGC
>JAUHYN010001134.1 GCA_030426505.1 bacterium
TACCTCACGGACGACACGAACGGCGTCGTCACCGTCTCTACCGGCAACCACGGCCGCGCCGTCGCGCACGTCGCGCGATCGATCGGCGCGCGCGCGGTCGTGTGCATCTCGCGGCGCGTCCCCGCGAACAAGGTCGCCGCGCTCGAAGCGACCGGCGCCGAGCTGCACGTGGTCGGCGACAGCCAAGACGAGGCCGAGGTCTTCGCCCGCCGGCTCGCGGAAGAGGAGCGCCTCACGCTCGTCCACCCGTTCGACGACCCGTACGTGATCGCGGGCCAAGGCACGATCGGCTTGGAGCTCCTCGAAGACTGGCCCGAGATCGACACCGTCGTGGTGCCGCTCTCGGGCGGCGGGCTGCTCGGCGGGATCGCGCTCGCGATCAAGTCCGCGCGCAGCGACGTCTCCGTGGTCGGCGTGTCTTCCGATCGCACGCCGGTGATGCTCGACAGCCTCGCCGCCGGTCGCCCGATCGAGCTCCCCGAACAGCCCACGCGCGCCGACAGCCTCCTCGGGGGCATCGGCCTCGACAACCGCTACACCTTCCCGCTCGTGCGCGAGCTCGTCGATGAGCACGTCGTCGTGGACGAAGCGGCGATCGATCGCGCGATGGCCTTCGCGTTCGTGCGCGATGGACAGCGCCTCGAAGGCGCCGGCGCGGCCGCGCTCGCCGCGGTGCTCGAGGGCCAGGTCGAGGGGCAACGAATCGCGGTCATCGCGAGCGGCGGCAACGTCGACGACGCCACGTTCGACGCCGTCGTCGCCGCCCACACCGAAGGGAGCTTCGCGTGACGATCCGAATCGCGTCCGAGCGCGCGCTGCGCGCCTGCATCGAGCTCGACCCCGAGACCCTCGCCGAAGTGGAGGCCGGCTTCACCGCCCTCGCCGAGGGCCGCGTGACGCAGCCGCCGATCCTCCGCGTGGACGTGCCGGAGCACCGGGGCGAGGTCGACGTGAAGTCGGCGTACGTGCGCGGCCTCGACAGCTTCGCGGTGAAGATGTCGTCGGGCTTCTTCGACAACCCGAAGCGCGGCCTCCCGTCCGGCGGCGGCATGATGGTGTTGCTGTCCTCCGAGACCGGCGTCCCCGTCGCCGTGCTCCTCGACAACGGCTACCTCACCGACGTGCGCACCGCGCTCGCCGGCGCGATCGCAGCGAAGCACCTCGCGCCCGAGCGCGTGACGACGGTCGGCGTGATCGGCGCCGGCAACCAGGCGCGCCTTCAGGTCTCCGCGCTCCGACTCGCGCGCGACTTCGCCCACGTGCTGGTGTTCGCGCGCGACGACGCGAAGGCCGACACGTTCGCGGCCGAGCTGCGCGAGCGCTACGACGTCAGCGCCGAGCCGGCGACGCTCGAGGGCGTGTGCCGCGAGAGCGACGTGTTGATCACGACGACGCCGTCGCAGGCGCCGCTCGTCCGCGCGGAGTGGCTCCGCCCCGGCACGCACGTCACCGCGATGGGCTCGGACGCGGAGGACAAGAAGGAGCTCGAACCCGAAGTGCTCCGGCGGGCCGACCTGGTGGTCGTCGACGTCGAAGCGCAGAGCCGCCGGCTCGGCGAGCTGCGCGGCGTGGACGACGTCGCGCCGATCGAGCTCGGCACGATCACGAAGGGGGCGCACCCCGGGCGGATGCGCCCCGACGACATCACCGTGTGCGATCTGACCGGGACCGGCGTCCAGGACACGATGATCGCGCGCATGGCCCACCGCCGTTGTGTCGAGCGCGGGTTGGGGACGGACATCGACGCATGAGGAATCCATCGTGACGAATCACCAAGACCGGCCCGAGGGCCGCCCCGGAACGCAGGCCGTGTGGGCCGGCGAGGCGAGCACCGCCGAAGGCCCCACCACCATCCCCGTCGTCCACAGCGTGACGTTCGGCTACCGCGATCTCGACGACTGGTTCGGCGTCGCGGTCGGCGACAAGGCGGGCCACATCTACAGCCGCAACACGAACCCCACGGTCGCGCCGTTCGAAGAGAAGGTCGCGGCGCTCGAGGGCGCGGAGACGGCGACGAGCTTCTCCACGGGAATGGCGGCGGTGAGCAACACGCTGTTCTCGATGCTCGCGCCGGGGGATCGCGTCGTGTCGATCAAGGACACCTACGGCGGCACGAACAAGATCTTCCTGGAGTTCTTCCCGCGCCAGAAGATCGAAGTCGATCTCGTCGAGACCGGCGACCACGAGGCGATGGAGGCCGCGATCGCGAAGGGCTGCAAGATCGTCTACCTCGAGACGCCGACGAACCCGACGCTGAAGGTGCTCGACATCGCGCGCCTCGCGAAGGCCGCGACCGCGGCGGGTGCGATCACCGTCGTGGACAACACGTTCGCCACGCCGATCAACCAGAACCCGCTCGCCCTCGGCGCCGACCTCGTCCTGCACAGCGCGACGAAGTTCCTCGGTGGCCACTCGGACGCGATGGGCGGCGTGGTGTGCGGCGCGCGCGAGCTCGTCCAGCGCATCTTCCACTACCGCGAGATCACCGGCGCGACGCTGCACCCGATGTCCGCGTACCTCTTGCTCCGCGGAATGAAGACGCTGCAGCTGCGCGTCGAACGTCAGAACGCGAGCGCGATGCGCGTCGCGAAGTTCCTCTACGAACACGACAAGGTCGACGCCGTGTACTACCCGGGCCTCGAGACGCACCGCCACTACCGCGTCGCGCGCGAGCAGATGCGCGGCTTCGGCGGGATGCTGAGCTTCGAGCTCGGCGGCGGGTTCGAAGCGGTGAGGAAGATGCTCCCGCGCCTGCGCTACGCGCACCTCGCGGCGAGCCTCGGCTCGGTCGGCACGCTCGTGGGGCCGCCGCAGACCACGAGCCACGTGGAGTCCACGCCCGAGGAGCGCAAGCAGATGGGGATCTCGGAGAGCCTCGTGCGCTACTCGACGGGCATCGAGGACGTGGACGATCTCCTCGAAGATCTCGACCAGGCGCCGAAGCTCGCGCTCGCGCCCGATGATCCCGGGATCGAGCAGGTAGGGGTGCGCATGCACCGTGCTCGGCGATGGCGTGGGCACCTGGACCGCCCCGCCGGGCGCCGGCGCCGGAATC
>JAUHYN010001135.1 GCA_030426505.1 bacterium
GTGGTGCGGGCCAGCCCGTCGAGGGTGTTCGGACGCACGCCGAGGCTGACCGGGGCGTCCGGCACCGCCTCCAGCAGTTCCGCAACCACGGCATGGAGCGCGCGCCGGAGCACCTCGAGCACCCCAGCCCCGGACCCTGGTACTACGAACAGCAGACGCTCGGGCTGAACTACCGTCTCAGCGATCTGCAGGCCGCGCTCGGGCTCTCGCAGCTGCGCCACCTCGATACGATCCTCGCGCGGCGCCGCGCGCTCGCCGCGCGGTACGACGCCGCGTTCGCCGCGATCGACGGGATCGACACCGTCCCGCAGGGCCCGACGAGCGCCTATCACCTGTACGCCGTACACGTGGACTTCGCGCGGTTCGGCGCGCGCGCCGACCTGATCGCGCACCTGCGGGGCGACGGCATCGGGACCCAGGTCCACTACATCCCGGTGCCGATGCAGCCCTACTACCGCCGCCGCGGGTGGCGGCCCGAGGACTTCCGCGGCGCGATGCACTACTACGAGCACACGCTGTCGCTCCCGCTGTTCCCCGCGATGCAGGACGGCGACGTGGATCGCGTGGTGGACTCGATGCAGCACTGGATAGCGAGGAACGCATGACCGAATTGGATCCGAAGAGCGCGACCTTCTTCGACGGCAAGTCCGTCCTCATCACGGGCGGCACGGGATCGTTCGGGAAGAAGTTCGTGCAGAACCTGCTGACCACGACGAAGGTCCGGCGCGTGGTCGTCTTCAGCCGCGACGAGCTGAAGCAGTGGGAGATGAAGCAGCTGTACCCCGACGAGGAGCGCCTGCGGTTCTTCATCGGCAACGTCCGCAACCCGACGCGCCTGCACCGCGCGTTCGACGGCGTGGACGTCGTGGTCCACGCGGCCGCGCTCAAACACATCGCGGCGGCCGAGTACAACCCGTTCGAGGCGGTCCACACGAACATCATCGGCGCGGAGAACGTGATCAACGCGGCGATCGATCAGGGCGTCGAGCACGTGGTCGCGCTGTCGACCGACAAGGCGTCGGGGCCGGTGAACCTGTACGGCGCGACGAAGCTCGTCGCGGACAAGCTGTTCGTCGCGGGCAACGCGTACGCGGGCGGAAAGCGCACGCGGATGGCCGTCGTCCGCTACGGGAACGTGCTGGGGAGTCGGGGGAGCGTCATCCCGCTGTTCAAGAAGCTCGCGCCGTCCGGGCGCCTCCCGATCACGGATCCGCGCATGACGCGCTTCTGGATCTCGCTGGAGGACGCCGTGGATCTCGTCCGCGTCTGCGCGGCGCACCTCAGGGGCGGCGAGATCTACGTGCCGAAGCTCCCGAGCATGAAGATCACCGACCTCGCGGAGGCGATCGCGCCCGGTGCCGAGCACGACATCGTCGGCATCAAGCCCGGAGAGAAGCTCCACGAGGAGCTGATCAGCGAGAGCGCGGCGCGACACACCGTCGACGTCGGCGCGCACTATGTGATCCAACCGGACGTCGACTGGTGGCAGCACGAGCTCGAGGGCGAGCGCCTCCCCGAGGGCTTCTCGTACACGAGCGACTCGAACGCGGAGTGGCTCTCCATCGAGCAGCTCCGCGCGATGATCGAGCGGCTTTGAGCCCGCGCCTCGTCATCCGCGCCGACGGCGATCGACGCATGGGCACCGGCCACGTGATGCGCATGTTCGCGCTCGCGGAGGCCGCGCCCGCGACCTTCGTCTCGGTGCGCCTCGACGAAGCGCTCGCCGATCGCCTCCGCGCACAGGGCGCCGAGGTCGTGACGATCGACGCCGAGATCGGGAGCGAAGGAGACGCCGCCGCGACGCTCGCGATCGCAGAGGATCGCGGCGCCGCGTGGATCTGCTCCGACGGCTACGACTTCGGCGAGGGCTACCAGGCCGCCATCGCCGGAGGACGAGTCCGGCACCTCCTCGTCGACGACTTCGGTCACGCCGAGCGGTACCTCGCGGATGTCGTCCTCAACACCAACGCCTACGCGGACGCTTCGTTCTACGCGCGCCGCGACGCGCGCACGGAGTTGTTGCTCGGGCCAGCGTTCACGTTGTTGCGCCGAGAGTTCCTCGCGACCGAGCGCGAAGAGCACCCGGGGCGCGTGCTCGTGACGATGGGCGGCGCGGATCCCGTGGACGCTACGTCGTGGGTCGTCGACGCGCTCGAACGCATCGACGGTATCGACGCCGAAGTGATCGTGGGCCCCGCCAACCCGAACCGCGCGCGCCTCGAAGCGCGCGCGTCGGCAGGGATCCGGATCGTCGGCCCCACCCAGGACATCGCGCGGCGCATGGCCCGGGCCTCGCTCGCGATCGCCGCGGCCGGCACCACCACCTACGAGCTGTGTCACCTCGGCGTGCCTACGTTGCTCACCGTCCTCGCCGACAACCAGGTCCGCGTCGCCGAGGCGCTCGACCGCTCCGGCGCCGCCGTCAGCGTGGGCTGGCACCGCGCGCGCGGCGCCGTGGAGCTCTCCGCGGTCGTGCGCGCGTTGCTCGAGGATGACGAGCGCCGCGCCGAGATCGCGACCGCGGCGCGCGCGTTGGTGGACGGGCGCGGCGTCGAACGTGTGATGATGGCGATGCGCGATGGCTGACTTCGAGATCGACGGCCGACCGATCGGGCCCGGCCACCCGACCTACCTGATCGCGGAGCTCTCCGGGAACCACGGCGGCGACCTCGCGCGCGCGAAGCGGCTGGTCGAAGCGGCGGCCGACGCCGGCGCCGACGCCGTGAAGCTACAGACCTATACCGCCGACACGATCACGATCGATTGCGACACGGAGCCGTTCCGTATCCAGCAGGGCACGCTGTGGGACGGGCGCGTCCTGCACGAGCTCTACCGCGAGGCGCACACGCCGTGGGCCTGGCACGACGAGCTCGCGGCCCTCGCGCGCGCGCGCGGCGTGGCGTGCTTCTCTTCGCCGTTCGATCCCACCGCCGTCGATTTCCTCGAGGCGCGCGACGTCCCGGCCGAGATGGCCCCACATCCCGGCCGGGATGGATATGTGCATCTGCGCACTTATTTCTCCGTCCCGGCCCGGCCGGGATGGCCCCAAATCC
>JAUHYN010001136.1 GCA_030426505.1 bacterium
GAGGACATCAAGATCAAGACGCAGATCGACGTCCTCGACAACCTCGTCCTCGGCTCGACGCCGGACGGCTACCCGGTCAACCCGATCTCGCCGCTGGTCGCGTTCTCGCAGACCCAGATCCCGCCGGTGTCGGGCGTGAACACGGTGTGGACGGACTCGGTGCGCGTGAAGCGCGTCTGGGCCGAGGTGATGACGCCGCTCGGTCAGCTCCGCGTCGGGCGCATGCCGAGCCACTTCGGGATGGGCATCCTCGCGAACGAGGGGCGCGGGCTCGACAGCGACTTCGGCGACTCGAACGACCGCATCATGTTCGCGACGAAGATCGGCGACTTCTACGTGGTGCCGGCCTACGACTGGGCGGCGAGCGGGCCGACCAGCCAGAACATCTTCGACCCCTACGGGCAGCCCTTCGACCGCGACCAGCGCGACGACGTCGACCAGTACATCATCGCGATCGCGAAGCGCGACAAGGACGACGAGATCAAGCAGAAGCTCGAGAACGACGAGTGGGTGCTGAACTACGGCACGTACCAGGTCGGCCGCTTCCAGGCGCTGGACGCCGCGGACTTCTTCGCGTCGCCGAACAACCCGAACGACAACAGCACGACGGACGCCCTCGTCGAGCGCGACGCGCAGGCCTACGCGTACTCGTACTGGGTGAAGTTCATGTGGCGGAAGCTGACGATCGAAGCGGAGTACGCGGGCATCATCGGCAAGATCGGCAACCCGGTCATCGCCGGCTCGTACGGCGCGACGGACGCCTCGAACCCGGACGGCCTCACGATCAACCAGCACGGCGCGACGCTCAACGTGAAGTACCGGCTCCTGCGGGACGCCCTCACGCTCGAGCTCCTCGTCGTCGCCGCGTCGGGTGACTCGGCGCCGGGCTGGGGCATCCGCCCGCTCGGCGAGGTGTCCGGCGCGCGCGGGACGTGGGACGGCACGCAGGCCCCGGCCGGCGACAGCTCGATCAACAACTTCCGCTTCGACCCGGACTTCATCGTCGACATGATCTTCTGGCGTCAGCTGGTCGGCACCGTGACGGACGCGCTCGTGATTCGTCCGGGCGTCCAGTACAACATCAGCGAAGCGCTCGGCGCGCGTCTCGACCTCGTGTACTCGCGCGCGTGGTTCGCGCAGTCCACACCGTCGGGTGGCTTCGAGGGGCTCGTGGACGGTGAGGGCAACGACCTCGGGCTCGGATCGCCCAGCGCCAACCTCGGCCTCGAGGCCGACGTGAAGATCTTCTACGACAGCAAGGAAGGCTTCCACGCCTGGCTGCAGTACGGCCTGTTCATCCCGTTCTCGGGGCTGAACCGGCCGGTGGTCGTCGAGGACGACGTCGCCGCCGACAACCCGGACGCCCGCCAGAACGCCGACGGAGACGGCGTCATCGCGCTCGACGCGAAGATCGCGCACACGTTCCAGGTGATGCTTGGCGTCACCTTCTGATCTCTTCGGACTGGTCGCGCTCGTCGCGACCGCGTCCACCTCCTCCACCTCCGACACGCGCCCCTGCCCGGGCGAACGCCCCTATCCGATCGCCGCGTACGCCGCGGACGATGCGCCCGTGTACGGCGTCGTCCCGGGCGGCGCGCCGATCCTCGAGCGCGCGCTCGCGCCGGACGAAGAGGTCACGCTGTTCGTCCTCGCCACGCAGACGCTCGACGCGTCCGCCGAGGTGCTCGAGTGCCGCGCGCCGATCACCGTGCGCGCGGATCGATTGCTGAGGCCGGCGTCGCTCGAGCCGCTGTTCGATCCCGTCCCGATGCCGACGGTCGCGCCCCAACGCGGGGTGACCGATGCGGGCGACGAGGTCACGGCGCGCGTCGCGCGCGTGCTGGATCTCGCGACGCTGAAGGACGCGTCGTCCTACGTGTTGCCGACGTTCGCCGAAGCGGCGCGGCCGGTCGCCGTCGAGGGTGGCGTGACGCTCGGTGCGGACATCTTCTCGCCACCGCTCGGACACACACGCACGGTGTTCGGGCCGGTGCTTTCGCTCGGCGGATCGCCGCCGCCGCCGCCGCCCGCGCCCTCGTTCGAGGCGAAGCGTTCGGCGTGGCTGTCCTACGAAACGATCGTGCGCCGTCAACTCGACGACGAGGCGCGCGCGGTGGCCCCGGGCGCGCGCGTCACGGGCGCGGCGCCGGGACTCGGCGGAATCGACGCGCGCTTCGAGCCGGCGGTGACGCCGCACGACCCGGACGCGTGGGCGGAGCGCTTCCTCCTCGCGCACGGGCTCGCGCTGGGGCTGCCTTCGTTCTCGCTGTCGTTTTCGCTGTTCGGTTCGCCGAGCTGCGTGACGATGTGCAACGAGCAGGTCTTCGGGTTCGACCAGGCGTGGCTGGACGGCTTCGTCCTGCGCAGCGCGGACGACGTCCGCGGCGCCCAGAACACGCTCCTCGCGCTAGAGATCGCGACGTACGGGATCGCCGCGCTCACCACGCTGATCCCGACCGCGCGCAGGGGTCTACTGAATAGAATCGAGATCGCGGAGGACATGTTGATCGTGTTCGAGGGCGTGCTCGTCGCGTTGACCACGCCGTACTTCCTCGCGGCGCGCCTCGGACGCAACCGGCCCGTCGCGTTCCACCCGACGCTCGCCGCGGACTACGACGAGCAGGCGTCGCTCGTGCCGCCATTCATGAGCTTCCACGCGAACGCCGCGGGCGCGGCGTGGGGGGCGACGACCACGCTGCTGATCGTGGAGGAGGCGGGGTGGGGCTGGGTCGTCGCGTCGTCGATCCTGATGGGGGCGATGACGGCCGCGGTCTCCTGGGAGGAGGTCGACGCGGGGCTCGCGTTCCCGAGCGACGTCGTGTTGTCGAGCCTCTACGCGTTCCTCAACGGCGGCGGCACGGTGCTGTGGCACGAGATCTTCTGGCGCGGCTGGCCCGGCTCGGACCGGGGCGCGCTGCCGCTGAGGATCCACGGCGTGCGCGTGGAGCCCACGGACGGCGGGACGATGATCGGCGCGACCGCGTCGTTCTGATCGTTGGGGCAGCTGCCGTCACCGCCGTCGTGTATTAGCTTTCCCCGCGTGTCCG
>JAUHYN010001137.1 GCA_030426505.1 bacterium
CGGCGGCAAGGACCTCGTCTTCCCGCACCACGAGAACGAGCTCGCGCAGTCGTGCGCCGCGAACGGCACCGAGCTGCTCGCGAACGTCTGGATGCACAACGGCTTCGTGAACCTGATGCCCGAGCGCTGCCCCGGCTGCGAGTCGGACATCGGCGACGCCCCGCAGCCCGGCAAGAAGTGCGACTGCGGCTACGAGTTCACCGAGATGGACTTCAAGATGTCGAAGTCCCGCGGCAACTTCTACCCGGTGCGCGAGATGCTCGCGCAGTACGAGGGCGAAGCGCTGCGCCTGTTGTTCCTGACGAGCCACTACCGCAAGCCGATCGCGTTCTCGCACGAGCTCCTCGACGAGACCGAGAAGCGGCTCGACAAGAACTACGAGACGCTCGAGGCGATGGACGCGTTCACGAACGAGCAGACGTTCATCCCAGGGAAGAACTTCGCGGCGACTTTCGACGTCGACCCGATGGCGCGCTTCGAGGAGGCGATGAACGACGATTTCAACACCCCGCGCGCGCTCGCGGAGGCGGCGGAGGTGTTCCGCACCGCGAACGAGTTGATTCACGGGCAGGAGAAGTCGCGCATCGGTGAGGTCCTCTCGCCCGAACACACGAGCCGGCTGCTGGCGGAGGCGCGCGTGATGCTGCGCGAGATGGGCGACGTCCTCGGGCTCTGGCAGGCCGAGCCGAAGGCGTACCTCGAACGCAGGAAGCTCGCGCGGTCGTCTTCGCTCGCGCTCACTCCGGCCCAGATCGAGGCGTTCATCGAGGAGCGGAAGCAGGCGCGCGCGTCGAAGAACTTCAAGCGCGCCGACGAGATCCGCGACGAGCTGAAGGCGAAGGGCATCATCTTGAAGGACTCGAAGGAGGGCACCACGTGGGACGCCGCGGACTGAGCTTCATCGCGCTCGTCGCATTCGCGGGGTGCGCGGGGCCGAGCCAAGCCGACTTGGACGCGCGCGCGGCCGAGGCGGCGCGCATCATGCGGGCGCAGGCGGTCCACATGCCGCCCAAGGGCCGCGACCCGTGCGTGGGCGTGACGACGCGGCTCACCGAGGCGGCGTACGAGAACGAGCGCGCGCAATTGGAGTCGCGCATCACGGACGAAGAGGTGAAGGCGGCGCTCGCGTCCGGCACGAAGACGTGCCGCGAGGTCTACCGGTCGAGCCTCGCGGACGCCGGCGTGGCGTTCGAGCCGCTCGGCTACCGGGTCGGCTACGGGATCGATCCGGCCGGCTTGGTGTGCGCGATCGTCGTGCGCGACATCCCGGAGCCGATCGACCCGAGCGCCAACGGTGCGATCGAACTCGCGGGCGAGTGCCTCAAGAACGCGCTCTTCGCGGCGCAGTTCCCAGCGGGGCGCGTCGAGGATCTCGAGCGCGTGGTGCGCTTCTACACGCTCGCCGTGTCCGACACGTCGACGACCGCGCGCTGAGCGCGCCCCTCACAAGAAGATCGCGAGCCCGCCGACCAACTCGACGCGGAGCACGCGCTGGACGGCGTCGGCGAGATCGTCGCGGCGCGGGCTGAATCCGACCGACAGCGGCGTGAACGCGAGCGCGACGTGGTCGTTGAGGAACACGTCGACACCGAGCTGGCCGCGCATCGCGAACATCGACAGCGCGCCGTCCGTGGGGTTGCCGCCGCGGGTGATCGGGTTGCCGGCGTCGAGGCCCGAGAGGAGCAGCACGCCGAGGCCTGCGCCCGCGCGGAGCGCGACGCGGTCGACGAGGAAGTAGCGCGCGTCGGCGCCGAGCCCGAACGCGAAGAGGAGGGCGGTCCCGCTCGAGGCGCCCTCGTACGGGACCGAAGTGAGGTCCGCGAAGGCGCCGACGGTGATCGCGAATCGGTCGAAGCGGATCGGGTGGCCCGCGGTGACGCTCGCGGCGCCCTGCACGGGCACGTCGAGGTCGCCGAGGAGGAGGAACGCGGCGCCGCCCTCGAAGCGGGCCTCGACGACGGCGTCGCGAGGCGCGCGGATCGAGGTCGAGGCGGTCGCGTGCGGATCGCCGTCGGTGCTGGGCCCGCGAGGCGGCGACGGTGGGGACACCGATGTGTTGCTCCCCGGCGCCGCGCCGGAGGCGCCGTTCGGTGCGGGCGCGCCGCCGCTCGACGGCCCGGGCGCTGCGCCGCCGGAGGCGCCCGCCGCAGTGGGCGCGCTGTCGGCTGCGCCGCGCGGCCCGGGCGTGACGCGGTTTTCGGGTGCCCCTCCGCGCGCGCCGCTTCGTTCGGCTGTGGTGCGCTCCGCGGCTGTGGTGTGTGGCGCTCGACCGCGTGCTGTCGTGGCGTCTCCTGCTGCAGCGTCCGCGTCGCGGGCGCGCTCCTCGGCGCAGGGCGCGAGCTCGGCGAGGTGGTCCTCGATCTCGGCGCGGGCTCGCGTGTCGGGATCGGCGGAGAGGTAGCGGCGGTAGAAGAACGTGGCCTTGTCGCAGTGCCCGGCGAGGCGGTGCGCCTGGGCGATGTTGAAGAGGAAGACCGGGGCGGGGTGGGCCTCGTAGGCTTGCTCGAAGTGCCGGACCGCGCGGTCGAAGCGGCCGAGGTTGTACGCGCGCGTTCCGCGCTCGTAGTGGCGCTTCGCGGCGCCTTTGTCGGCGCGCGCCTCCGTCGCGAACGTGGCGACGGCGACGAGGAGGAGCCAGGCCGCGCGGGGCATCCCGATGTGCATCAGAGGTCAGGCGGAAGAAGATCGTCACCGACTTTCTTCGGCGCCGGGGGCTCCGCGCGACGCCTGCGCCGGCGCCGGCGCTGCGGCGATGAGTCCTCCGTCTCGGCGCGCGACGCTGCGCGGTCGGCCGAGGCCCCGTCGGAGCGGCCGGCCTGCGTGCCCTCGGCGGCGGCGTCGGACGGTTCGGAGCCCGAGCGGCCGGTCGGCGATCCATTGCTGGGCAAATCATTGTGGGACGGCGTGGATGAAAGCGGCGCCGTCGATTTCAAAGTCCGCCCGGGTGAGGGCGAAGAACCCAAGGTTCTTGGATACGACGCCGCCGGCACGGTGGTCGGGACGGGCGACGGAGTCGGGCTTTTCCAGGAAGGTGACGCGGT
>JAUHYN010001138.1 GCA_030426505.1 bacterium
GTGGTGCAAAATGTCCCGTCGCCCGCTAGGTGATACGCCCATGACCCTGCGCGACGAAGCCGGACGCCCCGTCCTCGACGGGCCGCTGCAGACGCTCCTCGAGGCCCTCGCCGTCGCCGCCCCGACGCCGTTCGAGGCGTTCGACGCGACCCGCATCCTCGTGGTGGCCGGCGCCGCGCGCCGCGGCGCGAACGCTTCGATCCGACCGCTCACGTACGGCGGCGATCCGCCGTCGCGGGTGTCGGGGCGCTACCTGAAGCCGGCGATCACGATCGCGGGCGTCGCGATGCGCTACGAGATCTGCCTGCGCCCGAAGTTCTTCCTCGCGCTCGACGCCGACACGCGCGTCCGCGTCCTCGCGCACGAGCTCTGGCACATCGCGCCGTCGTTCGACGGCACCCTCGCTCCAGACCGGCGGCACCGCGCCGGCGCCGACACCACCGAGGTCGACGCGATCGTTCGGGCGTGGCGCACCGCGGGCGAGGTCGGCTTCGAGGCCGTCACGCACCGTGGCGAGGTGCGCCTCGCGGCGTGGACGGAGCGTCCGCCCAGCCGCCTCCCGAAGGACGCCGTGATGCGGGACTCGTACGACGAGGGCGACCTCCACGCGGCGATCGTGTCGATGACGTGACGGCGGTGGCGTCGATGGTCGGCGACCGAGCGCCGTGCTAACGAGGCGTGACTTGAGCGACGAGCAGAACTTCTGGCGACGGTGTTCCAACTGCAAGAAGGAGATCGGGTGGGGGGCGGAGTACCACGTGTGCAACGTCTCCACGTGCAACCGCAAACGCACGGGCGTCGTCTTCTGCAGCGTCGACTGTTGGGACGCGCACCTCGGCGCCGCACGCCACCGGACGGCGTGGTCCGAAGAGCGCGTCGCGCCCAAGAAGCCCTGAGGTCTCGGTGAGAGGCTCGGGGGCCGGCGCGGATTCACGCCGGCCCTCGGATTCGATTCAGCGGCGACGCCGGATCAGCAGGCCCGCGCCGAGCAGCGCGAAGAGCGCCCAGCCGTAGCCGGTGCGGGTCGCGGTCGCGGTGCAGCTGCAGCCCTCGTCGCCCGCGTTCGGATCGACGACGACCGGCGCGGTCTCGAGCACCACGAGCGCGAACGCGCGGACCGCGGTGCGGCCCTGGCTGTCCCTCACCTCGATGAGGAGGCTCGTGAGTCCGAACTCCGTCGGCTGGCCGCGGATCTGGAACTTGCCGTCCGAGTCCGTGCTCCCGAGGAGGCCCTCGGGGAGGCGCCCCTCGCGGATCCGCCAGTCGTACGGCGCGAGCCCGCCGGACGCCTCGATGGACGCCTCGTAGCCCTCGCTCACCACGCCCTGCGGCAGCGACTCCGTCGAGACCCGGAAGCCGTCGGCGTCGACGACGTCGATCACGAACGTGTTCGTGTCGGTCGCGGCGCCGGGACCGATGCCCGAGTCGCGCGCTTCGATCTCGAAGCGGTAGCGGCCGACGACCGTCGGCGTCCCGGAGATCTCACCGTCCGTCGACAGCATCAGGCCCGGGGGCAGCTGTCCGATGTCGCCCTTGATGAACGTGATCGGATCGTTACCGCCCGTCGTCTCGAGCTGCTCGTTGTAGACCTCGCCGAAGCGCGCCGTCGACAACAGCCGCGGCACGATCAACAGGTTCGCGTTCTCGCGGATCGTGAGGACCATCTCGCGGGACGCCGTCTCGCTCCCCGCCGTCACGGTGATCGTCACGTCGTGGGTGCCCGCCTCGATCGGCGTGCCGACGAGGACGCCGAGCTCGTCGATCGCGAAGCCGGCCGGGAGCCCCTCGGCGCTCCACGTGCGCGTGCTCGACTCCGTCCCGCTCGTCACGACGATCGGGAACGAATACTCCTGCCCCACGATCCCCGTCGCGAGCGAGCGCGTGACGATCGTGAGCGGCTCGGACGGATCCGCGACGGTGAGCATCAGCTGCCGCGTCGCCGTCTCGCCGGCCGAGGTCACCGACACCGTGAACGTCTGCGTCTCCGGCGTGGTCGGGCGACCGTAGAGCTCGCCCGTCGAGGCGACGAGCTGCAAACCCGCGGGGAGGCGGCCCTGCGTGATCGCCCAGACGCGATCCTGATCGTCGCCGCCCGCGGCCGAGAGGCTCGCGGCGTACGCGAGGCCGAGGTACGCGCCGGGGAGGCGCGAGGTCGTCACGGCGAGCGAGCCGCCGGTGACCGTGATCGTCCCGATGTCCGCGCGGCCGTTGTTCGCCTCCGACAGCTCCTCGACCGACGCGCTGTAGTCGGCGTACGCGCCGATGTAATACGTGCCGGAGTTCGTCGCTTCGTCGAGGGTGACGGTCGTCGTGGTCGTGACCGACTCACCGGGCGCGAGGAGCACCGTGTACTCCTCGAGCAGGACGTCCTGACGGCTGATGACCGGGTTGCTCGAGAGCAAGATGCCGATGTCCGTGCTCGGGGCCGGCTCACCGCCGACGTTCTGCACCGTCGTGTAGACGTCGAACGATTCGCCCGCGTTGATGTTGCGGTTCGAGACGCGGACGCGCTGTACCGCGAGGTCCGGCAGACCGACGATCAAGCGGATCGGTGTCGGCGCCCCGATGGTGTTGTTCGACTCGTCGACCTCGTTGATCACGCCCTCCGGATCGACGACGAGCCCGAGGTACTTGTTGCCCGACCCGAGCGCCTGCGGCGGCACGGTGGTCACGTTGATCGTCTGCGCCTGGAACGGCCCGAGGCTCATCGGCGCCGTACCGATCATGATCGGGTTCGCGAGGTTGGGCGTCTGCGAAGCGATGACGCCCACGTTGAACGGTCCGATCGGCATGCCGTGGAGGCTCTGCACCGTGACCGAGACCGGCGTCTGCGCGCCGAGGAAGCCGAACGGCGGCGCATCGATCGACGACGCGACGAGCTCGATGCCCGGGTCCTGCGTCACCGCGACGCGCGTGTTCGTCGGGAAGTCGTTGTTCGTGCAGCTCGTGCATTGGCTCTGCGCGAAGAAGATCGGCTGCTGGTTCATGGGATTGTCCATGCCCATCACCACACCGGTGCGCGTGGTGTTCAGCGTGTCG
>JAUHYN010001139.1 GCA_030426505.1 bacterium
GAGCTCGTCCGGGATCTGATCGATGTCGATCTTCTCCATGAACGGCATCTCCAGCTGGATGGAGAGCGCCTTCGCGATCTGCTCGCGCGTGAGGCGATTCATCTCGAGGAGGATCGCGCCGATGCGCCGCTCGTCGCCCTGGTGCTGGGCGTCGAGCGCCGCGCCGACGTCGTCGGCCTCGGCCATTTCGAGCTCGACGATGATCTCGCCGAACGGCCGCCCCGCGAGCTGCTCGTGGGTCGCGACGTTCGCGTGGACGACGGCCGCCTCTTCGGGCGTCAGCTCTCCGGGGAGGTGGACCATTACTCGATCTCCGGCGTCTCCGCGTCGCCCGAAGGCATCGGCGGCTCGGTGGTCATCGGCTCGGGCGACACCTCGCCCGTGTCCGAGATCGGCTCGGGGCGGATGATCGTCTCACCCGGTGCGCCCGGCCCCTCGTTCTCGGCCTTCGACATCTCCTTCTTCATGCGGAACCGATAGGACCCGAGCGGGCCGACCTTGCGGTTCCAGTCGATCGCCGCGCGGTACTCGGGCGTCGTGCCGTAGAAGCGATCCACGAAGTCCTTTCGCTCCTCCATCTTGCGCTCGAAGATCATCCGGAAGTCGTCCGGCCCGCGGATGATGTACGGCGTGAGGATGAGGAGGAGGTTCACCTTCTCGGTGACCTTCGCCTGGCGCTTGAACAGCCAGCCGATGAGCGGGAGATCGCCGAGGAGCGGCGTCTTCGACTCGTCGATCGACTCGCGGTCGCGGACGAGGCCGCCGATGACGACGCTGTCCTGACTGCGCACCACGACCACCGTCTTCGCGGAGCGCTTCGACGTGATCGTCTGACCCGTGACCTGGTCGATGCCCGCGACGTCCGAGAGCTCTTGGTCGATCTCGAGGCGGACGTAATCCTCGTCGTTGATCTGCGGCTTCAGCTTCAGCGTGAGACCGATGTCCTCGCGGTTGAAGGACAGCGAGCCGAGGCCCAGCCCGCCGAGGCCGCCGAGCGCACCGCCGAGCTGGTTCGCGGCGCCGCCACCTGCGGCGCCCGCGAGGCCACCGAGGCCACCGAGCCCGCCGAGCGTGAGGCCGGACGGGAAGGGCCGCTTCTCGTTGACTTGGATCTCGGCCTCTTCGTTGTCCATCGTGAGGAGGTGCGGGGTCGAGACGACGTTCACGTCGTTCGTGCTCTGGAGGGCCTGCACGACCACGCCGATCGCGGGGATGCCGCCCGAGACGATCGTGTCGGTGCCGGGGAGCGTCGGGCCGGAGACCGCGCCGGCGAGGCCGAGGAGGCTCGCGAGGCCGAGCGGGTTCGCCGCGGCGAGCAGCGACGACAGCTCGTTGTTCGGCGTGTTCGCGAAGACGATCGGGGTCTGCTCGTCACCGATGGTCGGCGCGATGCCCGCGTGCCAACCGACGCCGAGGCGGCGGTCGCGCTTGATCGAGACCTCGAGGATCACGGCCTCGACGAAGACCTGGAAGCGCGGCACGTCGAGCTTCTCGATGACGCGCTTGATCGAAGCGACGTCGCTCTTCGACGCGGTGATCACCAGGCTGTTCGTCGCCTTGTCCGCGGTGATCTTCACCTCGCCCTGGAACAGCGCGGCCGCGCCCGCCGGCGCCTTGGCCGCCGGTGTGGCCGCGCGCGCGCCGCGGCGCGTGGTGGTCGTGGTCGGCTTGCCCTGCGCGAGCGACGCGAGCGTCGACGACAGCTCCTCGGCGTCCGCGTGCTTCAGGCGGAGCACGTGGATCTGACCGTCGCCGTCCGGGCCCTCCGGGATGTCGAGCTCGCGCATGAGCGAGATGATCTGTTTGAAGGCGCGCTCGGACGCGATGATGATCAGCTTGTTGGTGCGGTCGTCCGCGAGGATCTTCGAGACCGCGACGGCGCCTTCCTCTTCCTCACCGGTCCCGGGCGTCACGGCGTCGGGCGAGGCCTTCGACGTGACCTTGAGGCGCGTGTTGATCGCCGGCGTCGCGGTCTTCTTGGCGCCGCCCGCCGACGGCTCGAAGACCTGCGTGAGCTTCTCCGCGATCTCGGTCGCCGAAGCGTACTCGACCGGCACCACGTGGACCTGCTCGAGCGCGCCCGGCTGATCGATCTCGTCGAGGATGCGCTTGAGGCGATCGATCGACGTCGCGAAGTCGGTCGCGATGATCACTCCCGTGGCTTGAAAGGGGTGAATCTGGCCCTTGTTGGTCTTGAAGATGTTCAGGTAGTTGACGACGTTCCCCGGATCGCCGCCGTGCTTGAGGCGCCAGATCACGGTGACCATGCGGTCGTCGATCGGGACGTTCTTGTCCTCGTCGTAGATCGGCACCGGGGAGCGCGTGCCGTCCGTCGCCTGGATGATCTTGTAGTACTTGCCGACGCGCACCAGCGACAGATCGTTCGCTTCGAGCGACGACAGGAACGCGCGCCAGATGTCGTCCGCGGTGACCGGCGTCGGCGCGACGATCTCGAACTTCTGACTCCGAACCTTGTTCGTGATGATGAAGTTCTTGCACATCCGCTTCGCCATCGTGTCGACGAGCTGCTTGATGTCGCCCTCGAAATCGAACGTGAAGCGCTCGCGCGAGCTCGGCGGCTTGCACCCGCCGTTCTTCGCGCGCTTGAGGTCGCCGAACGACGCGACCTCCTTACCGGACGAGCTCTCGGAGCGGGTCGGCGGCGGAGGAGGGGGCGGCGGCGCGACGGGGCGCGGCTTGGCGCGCTCCAGGCCCTTGCGAGGCGTGATCTTCGGCTTCGGATTCGCCGACAGCGAAGGTATCTTGCCGGGGATCTTCAGAGCGCGCTGATCGAGGAACGGCGTCGTTTTCTTGATGGGCAGCTCTCCGCCCTGGGCGTCGGCGGCGGGCGGCGCGGCGAAGAACACCGCACCGGCGACGACGGACGCCAGTGTTCGGACGAGAGCTCGGGGGCAGGGCGTTTTCATGATGGATGCGTCGTTCATCGGATGCTGTAGCTGAGAGACTTGGACTTTCCGCGGCGAACCAGGTCGACCGTGATCGTGGAGGCGTCTTTGAGCTTCGAGTAGATCTCCAG
>JAUHYN010001140.1 GCA_030426505.1 bacterium
CGGTTCAGGGACCCGCCTCCACCCCCTGACCCTGGCGATGAGCAAGCAGCTCATGCCGATCTACAACAAGCCGATGATCTACTACCCGCTGTCGGTCCTCATGCTGGCGGGGATCCGGGAAGTGCTGATCATCTCCACGCCGCACGACCTCCCGCACTTCGAGAACCTCCTCGGGGACGGCGCGTCGCTCGGGATGAAGCTGTCGTACGCGGAGCAGCCGAAGCCCGAGGGCCTCGCGCAGGCGTTCACGATCGGCGCCGACTTCCTGGACGGCGCGCCCGCCGCGCTCGTCCTCGGCGACAACGTCTTCTACGGGCACGGGCTGAAGGAGAAGTTGCAGCGCGTCGCGAACTCGGACGGGAACGCCACGGTGTTCGGCTACTACGTGAAGGATCCGGAGCGGTACGGCGTGGTCGAGTTCTCGCCCGACGGTCGCGCGATCGGGTTGGAGGAGAAGCCGGAGCACCCGAAGTCGAGCTACGCGGTCGTCGGGCTGTACTTCTACCCGGAGGACGTCGTCGAACACGCCCGCGCGCTGAAGCCCTCGAAGCGCGGTGAACTCGAGATCAGCGACCTCAACCGCCGCTACCTCGAAGCGGGGCGCCTCGACGTCGAGCTCCTCGGCCGCGGCGTGGCCTGGCTCGACACCGGGACCCACGCGAGCCTGCTGCAAGCGGCGACGTTCATCGAAGCCGTCGAGGAGCGCCAGTCGCTGATGATCGCGTGCATCGAGGAGGTCGCGTACCGGATGGGCTTCATCGATCGCGCCGCGCTCGAACGGCTCGGCACCGCGCTGGGCAAGTCGCCCTACGGTCAGTACCTGTTGCGCGTCGCCGCCGAGGAGACGACGACCGATCTGGGGAAGCGGCCGTGAAGCGCGTCGCGGTGATCGGCGCGGCGGGGCAGCTCGGGTCCGCGCTGGTGACGGTCCTCGAAGCGCGCGGCCTCGAGCCCATCGCATTCACGCGCGGCACGCTCGACGTCTGCGACCACGACCAGGCGAGCGCGAAGCTCCGGGAAGCGAAGCCCGACGCGGTCGTGAACACCGCGGCGTACCTCGCCGTGGATCTCGCGGAGGACGAGGTCGCGCAGGCGTTCGAGGTGAACGCCGTCGCCGCGAAGCACCTCGCGCACGTCACCAAGGCGCTCGACGTCCCGCTCGTCCACGTGAGCACGGACTACGTCTTCGGGCGCGAGGGCGCGCGGTCCACGCCCTACACCGAGCTCGACGCGCCGGGGCCGCAGGGCGTGTACGGGACGTCGAAGTTGGCCGGGGAGTACTTCGTGCGCGAGTACGCGCCGAAGCACTTCGTGGTGCGGAGCGCGGGGCTCTACGAGACGATCGGGAGCCGCAAGAAGGGCGGCAACTTCATCGAGACGATGCTGAGGCTGGCGGCCGCCGGGCGCGCGCTGAAGGTGGTCTCGGACCAGGTCCTCACGCCCACGTACACGCCGGATCTCGCGGCCGGCATCGCGGACCTGCTCACGACCGACGCGTACGGCCTCTATCACCTGACGAACGCCGGTTCGTGTTCTTGGTACGAGTTCGCGGCCGCGATCTTCGCGCTCGCGGGCGTCGACGCGGACCTGTCGCCGACGACCACGGCCGAATACGGCGCGAAGGCGCCGCGGCCCGCGTACTCCGTCCTCGACAACACGAAGGCGATCGACGCGGGCGTGACTCCGCTCAGACCGTGGCGTGACGCGCTCGAGGCGTACCTTCAGCGTCGCTCCGCGTAATCTGCGCGTTCGGTAGGCACGCTTCTCGCAGAAACACTTGCGCTATTCAGTGGATTATGTTAAAGTTTTTCCATTGAATAGACGTCAGGAGCTTCCTATCCAGTATCTCGATCGCATTCTCTCCTTCTCCCAGCTCCTGACGGGGCCAACCTAGGCGATCGAGGCGCGCCACCACTCCTTCGGGGCGCGGCCTCACGCGACGCAATCTTCGACAACCTGATTTCGAACCGCGCGCGAGCCGACGCCGACGTCGCCGTGCGCTCTAGGAGGACCGCATTTCATGAGTACCGCCATCGACACCCACACCATGTCCCCTCGTCTCTTCGTCCACACCCTTCGCCCCGAGTGGGGCATGGGGCTCGTCACGGCCGAGGAGCCGGAGCGCCTGCGCCTCCAGTTCGAGGACGGTGAGAACCGCACCTTCGCGCGGGAGTACTTCAGCCTGCTCGAGCCCGCTGAGACCGAGGCGGATCCGGACACGGAGCGCGTCCTCGAGAAGCTGATGCGCGCCGTCGGCGTCTCGCGCGTCCGGGCCCGCATCATGAAGCGCGGTGCGTCCTCGGACGACCGGCCCGTCCAGCTCGACGACCAGATCGCGCGCTTCAAAGAGAGCTACCCGAAGGGCTTCGAGGATCGAAAGTGGCTCACCGACTCGCGGGGCGCGGGAGCGAAGCGTCGCCTGAAGCGCCTGCGTGATCCGTCCATCGAGGACGCGCGCCGCATCTTCGCCCGCGATCGCATGAAGGGGCTCCGCGACGAGGGCAAGAGCGGCGTCCTGTGGAACGGCTTCATCGAGGTCCTGAAGAAGACGGACTTCGCGACGATGAAGACCGACGTCAAGCCCCTGTCCGATGTCGGCGCGGCGGAGCAGGCCGTCGCGATGCGTCGCCTCTACGACCTCCTCTACACCGAGGGTTCGATGACGTCGCAGTTCAACCACTGGCTCGCGTCGATCACGTTCGGCGGCAACACGCCGAGCTGGGCGCTGGCCACGACGGTGCCCGCGCTCGTGCAGCCGGACCGGCACTTCGCGGTGAAGCCCACGAAGGTGCGGGCGCAGGCCAAGTGGATGGCGCCGAAGCTGAAGGTTGGGCGGTCGCCGATCGGTCAGACGTACCAGGAGATCGTCACGATGGCGCTCGCCGTGAAGACGTCGCTCGAGCTCGAGGAGCTGAAGCCGACGGACCTCGTGGACGTCGCGGACTTCATGTCCGAGACGCTCTCGAACAAGAAGAAGAAGGCCGCGCCGAAGACCGACGCGTGATGCGGGCGCCGACTACTTCGCGGTGTACTT
>JAUHYN010001141.1 GCA_030426505.1 bacterium
GCTTCCTCCTGTACGGCACGAAGTGGTTCACGAGCGCGACGACGTCCGAGATGGCGCTGACGCTCGGGCGCCCCGAGGGCAACCCGGAGGGCGGGCGCGGGCTCGCGCTCTTCTACGTGGAGACGCGCGACGCCGAAGGTCGGTTGAACGGGATCGAGATCAATCGCCTCAAGGAGAAGTTCGGGACGAAGAAGGTGCCGACCGCCGAGCTCACGCTCGACGGCTGCTTCGCGACGCCGGTAATCGGGACGACCGACGGCATCAAGAACATCTCCTCGATGCTCAACATCACCCGCACCTGGAACGCCGTCGCGGCCGCGTGGGGGACGCGCCGCGGCCTCGCGCTCGCGCGCGACTACGCGACGCGCCGGCACGCGTTCGGCGCGTACCTCGAGAAGAAGCCGCTGCACCTCGACACGCTCGCCGACATGGCGGCCGAGGCGGAGGCCGCGTTCCACCTCGCGTTCGCGACGGTCGCGTTGATCGGGAAGATCGAGCACGAGGAGGTCACGGACGCCGACCGGCAGCTCCTCCGCGCGCTCACGCCGATCACGAAGCTCACGACCGCGAAGCAGGGCGTGGCGGTCGCGTCGGAGACGCTCGAGGCGTTCGGCGGCGCGGGCTACGTCGAGGACACCGGCCTCCCGCGGCTCCTCGCCGACGCGCAGGTGCTCCCGATCTGGGAGGGCACGACCAACGTGCTGTCGCTCGACACGCTCCGCGCGCTCGCGAAGGACAACTCGCTCGGCGTCGTGTTGCAGGCGATCGATCGCCGCGTCACGGCCGCGCAGGACGCGGAGCTCGCGGGCGCGGTCGACACCGCGCGGCGCGCCGCGAAGCACGCGCAGTCGTGGCTCGAAGCGAACCTCTCCTCGCGCGACGGGCTCGAGGGTGGCGCGCGGCGTTTCGCGATGACGCTCGGTCGCACGCTCGAGCTCGCGCTCATGATCGAGCACGCGGACTGGTGCAAGGCGAACCGTCACGGTCGCCGCGCGATCGCGGTGGCGAACCGCTTCGCGAAGCGCGGCGTGGATCTGATCGTGGACGACGTGTCGCTGGAGGACACGGCGCTCGTCGCGATCGGGTGAGCGCAACGAGCGAGCGGGTCAGTCCATCGCGGCGTCGAGCTCGGCGCGATCGATGTGATCGTTCTTCGGGCCACCCGCGCCGTCGAAGCGATCCATCACGCCGTCGACCCAGAAGCCGCGCGTGAGGCCACCGCCGATCTCCGCGGCGCGGAGGAGCTGTCTCAGCTCCGCGCGACTCACGCGGTTGTCGGAGCCGGCGTACTGGCGCCACGCGGCGTCCCAGTCGCCCCCGAAGTCGGACTCGACATAGCGGCACAGCCCCTCGCGGAGAGTGACCTCTTCGCGCTCCATCGCCCGCGCCTCGGCGGCGGGGACGCGGCAGTCGACCATCTCGGCCATCGCGGGGCCCTGACCGAACATCAGGCTCGTCGCGGCGATCGCGCCGATGACGGCGGCGGTCTTCAGCTTGCGCATCGACAGCCAGCCCGCGGCGAACGCGGCCGAAGAGCGCCCCGGCTGGGGGCTCGAGGGTACGCGGTCGAGGGGCGCGTCGGGGACTTGGAGGTGGGCGGGCTCCCCTTCTACGACGGGCGCGGCGACCCGACCGATCCGGGGCGCGCTCAGGACGCCGTCGATCCGCGCACCGAAACCCACACATTCCTTATCGGATCTGAAACGCCCGAGGTTGCGTGAAGCGCCGACCGCCGCGCTACTTCTTCGATCTCAGGCGCGGCAGCACCTTCACGTAGAGGTACCCCGTCAGGGCCACCCCGACCACGAAGGTGATGATGAGCTGCGGCCAGAGGACGTCGACGCCGAAGCGCGGGCCGAGGACGTACGGCGCGTAGCCGCCGCCGCCCGCGAGGACGATCGCGACGAGGAGCATCTTCGTGTCGGCGACGAAGACGCGCAGGCCGAGGCGTTGGATGCGGAGGCCGACGACGATGTAGCCGGTGGCCGCGCCGAACGCGTTACCGAGGATCAATCCGGGGACGTCCCCGAGCTCGAAGCCGATCAGGATCGCGGGCACGGTGAAGAACACGCGCACTGCGTTCGAGACGGCTTGCGACCGCGTGTCTCCGACTGCGACGAGCGCCTGCGTCCACGCCTCCTGCAGGTACTGGAACCACATCGAGAAGACGAGGAGCTGACACATCCACGCGGCGTCGGCGTAGACCGGTTTGTAGATCCGAATGAGCGGCGCCGACGCGAGGGCGACGCCGACCACGACGTACAAGTGCAGCGGCAACACGAGGTCGCGTGCTCCATTGAAACGACGGCGGAACGTTTCGGTGTCCTGGCGCTTCGACTCCGCGAGCGCGGGTAACAACACCTGTCCGATCACCGAGCCGCCGAGGAACATCGGCGTCATCGCGAGGCTCACCGCGATGCCGTACACCCCGGCGACGCCCATGTTCTCGAGCTTCGGGATGATCAACTGATCGAAGTGGCGCGACAGGTACATCAACAGCGTGCTGAGGAAGACCCACTTGCCGAAGTTGATGAGGTCCGAGACGGCGGGGGCGTCCCACGCGATCCGATTCGCGCGACCGGGGATGGCGACGAGCGCGAGAATCCAGCGCGCCGCCGCGGTGACGACCGCGCCGAGCACGAGGGCCCAGACGGTGCGGTAGACGTACGCATGCACCACCATCACGGCGACGCCGATCGCGTGCGAGGCGAGGTTCAGGACCGTGTACCGAACCAGCTGCATGTTCCGCGACAGGAGCGCGTATTTGGTGGGCATCGCGCTGTTCAGGAGCGCGCTGACGGCGGTGACGGGGAGGAGCGCGACGAGCTCGGGGCGCTCGTACCACCACGCCGACGGGTACGCGAGCAAGCAGCCCATCAAGAAGAGGAGCGCGCCGCGGAGGAGCGAGACGGTGAACGCGGTGTCGAGGAACGCGTCGTCCTCGCGCTCGTGTTGGATGATGTTCTGGTGGACGCCGATGTCCGAGATCATCTGGAGCCCGAGCACCACCGCGTTGACGGTGTTCGCGAGACC
>JAUHYN010001142.1 GCA_030426505.1 bacterium
GTCCTCCCCACCGCGACCGTCGCCGTCCCGTACGACGAGTTGATCGTCGCGACCGGCGGCGCACCGGGCGCGCGCGCGTGGTCGCTCGTGGGCGGGACGGTCCCGATCGGATTGGAGCTCGACCTCGCCTCGACCGGCGACCTCGCGATCACCGGCACCGCCATACTCTTCGGCAACTACACGATGCAGCTGGAGGTCACCGATCCCTACCGCGGGCGCGCGACGGCGAACGTACAGATCTTCGTCTACCAGCCGCTCGCGATCGTCACGACGGGGTTGCCACCCGCGGTCACCGGCGTGCCTTACGCCGCGGCGATCGACGCCGAGGGCGGATCGACCACCGGCTACACCTGGACGATCAGCGCCGGGGCCCTCCCGGCTGGGCTCTCCATTCAAACGAACGCGACGCCCACCACGATGATCACCGGCATCAGCAGCACACCGGTCAACGCGACCTTCACGGTGACCGTCACCGACGACCGCGGCGAGAGCACCTCGCGCCCGTACACGCTCGACGTCGTGCCCCCGCTCCAGATCGTCACGTCGCAGATCCCGGGCCGCCCGATCTGCACCGGCGGTCACACCGCGATCATGACGACCGGCGGTATCGGCTCCGGATACTCGTGGACCGTCTCGTCCGGCGCGCTCCCGACGGGCTGGGCGCTGCGCGACGCCACGACTTCGGCCGCGTCCGTACGCGGGCGCGCCACCGCGCCGGGGATGAGCACCTTCACGCTCACCGTCACCGACGGCGGCGGGCTCACGGCGTCGCAGTCCTTCGCCGTGACGGTCACCGACGATCCGAACGCCCAGCGCCGCGCGGTGTTCGTGGCGGACGTCGAGGCCGACGAACAGTACGGCGTGTACTTCACCGACGTCTGCGGCGACACGCCGACCACGCCCATACCGATCAGCCCCACCGGGATCGCGGGTGCGGACGCCCTCCTCACGGACGACCTCACGCAGCTGTCACCGAACGGGCGCTACGTCGCGTTCGTCGGCGACTTCACCACCAACGGCGTCGACGACCTCTTCGTCGCCGACCTCGACGCGTCGCCGCCCGTCGCCGTGAACCTCAGCAACCTCCCCGGCACGGCCGACGTGAGCGACCTCTTCTGGTCCCCGAGCTCGAATCGCATCGTCTACATCGCGGACGCCTTCATCGACGGCAAGGACGAGCTCTTCTTCGTGAATCTCACGAACTTCACGTCGCCGGGCTCGCCGGTCCCGATCAGCCCCGCGATGCCGTCCGTGGACACCGACGTCCAGCCCGACTCCGTGGTGTGGTCGCCCGACGGGCTCCGCCTCGCGTTCCGCGCGGACGCGACGGCGGACAACGCCTTCGGCCTCTACGCGGTGAACACGACGAACCCGAACCTCCCGTCGCTCCCGGTGCGGCTCCACCCCGCGCTCGGCGCCGACGAAGACTGCGAGTCGAACTTCGCGTGGTCACCCGACTCGGTGGGCGTGTTGTTCGGCTGCGACCTCGCCGGCCCGAACATCAACGAGCTGTTCTTCACGAACGTCACCGTCGCCACGCCCGGCGCCGTGCGCGTCAACAGCACGGCCTACGGCGCGAACGAGGACGTCGGGCTCGGGGACTACCGCTTCGCGCCGGCCGGAGCGCCGCGCCTGTTCTACCTCGCGGACGAGACGACGAACGGCACCGAGGAGATGTACCTCGTGACGATCACGAACGGCACGCCGAGCGCGCCGGTGCGCGCGCTCGCGCCGATCCCCGCGAACCGATCGATCTCCCACGCGCGCTGGAACCCTCAGGGCACGCGCATCGCGTTCTCCGGAGACCTCGACGTGAACGGGCGTGACGATCTCTACGTCGTCGACGTGAGCGGCGGGCTCCCCGCTCTGCCCACGCGCATCACCGTGAACATGCAGGCGTCGGGGGACGTCGACCCGGTCGATCAGGACGACTTCAGCTTCGAGTGGTCGCCGGACGGGACGAAGCTCGTGTTCGTCGCGGACCACGACGTGGAGGGCGTCGACATGGCGTACGTCGTCGACATGACCTCCGCGCCCTACGCGCTGTCGCCGATCTCGCCACCGATCGCGGACCCGAACCTCGACGTCGCGACGTTCTACTGGAGCCCCGACAGCACGCGCGTCGCGATCCGGCAGGAGCTCGACACGAACGCGGAGTTCGAGCTCCTCGTCACGAACGTCTCCGGCGCGGCGCCGTACACCGCGCAGCTCGCCTATCCGGTGCTGCCGCCCGGCTCCGACGTGGAGGTGCCGTTCCGGGGCCGCCTGTTCCGGCGCGACAGTCAGGCGATCTTCTTCGAGGCGCCGCTGATCATCGGCCTCGACGAGAGCTGGGCCACCGACGTCTCCGCGCCAGTGATCGGACCGACCACCCGCCTCTCCCCGATCCTCGACACCAACCGGGACGTCGCCTTGATGCGCATCGAACCCTGATGCGGTTTCACCGGGTGACCGGCGACCGACCCGCGGCGTACGCTGTGGTGCGTCGGAATGTCGCAGCCCCCTCACGTTGACCGAGCGCCGCAGCGCGGGATGGCATCGCCCCCGCACGTGGCGACCCCCTCTCCACACGACAGCACGGCGCTGAACCTCGCCTGGCTGGTGAAGTTGCGGTGGGGGGCGATCGCCGGGCAGGCGCTCACGAGCGTCGTCGCGGCGCTGTGGTTGGAGCCGCACCTCCCGCTCCTCACCCTCCTCGGCATCGTCGCGGTGGAAGCGATCTCGAACGTGGTCGCGTGGCGATGGTCGCGGCGCGCGCGCGTGGGCGAAGTCGCGATCGGCCTGCTCCTGACGCTCGACGTCGTGCTGCTCACGTTGCTCCTCGCGAGCAGCGGCGGCGCCTCCAACCCGTTCAACTTCCTGTACCTCGTGTACATCGCGCTCGCGGCGGTCATCGTTCGCGCGCGCTGGGCCTGGACCCTCGTCGCGCTCTCCGGCGCGTGCTTCGGCGCGCTGTTCCTCCTCGAGACGCACGACCACAACGCACCGCACGACATGGCGATGCACGTGCGCGGGATGTGGGTCGCGTT
>JAUHYN010001143.1 GCA_030426505.1 bacterium
TCTGTGTCTTCGCGAAGGTCGAGCAGCTCGAGCGCGTGCAGTTCTTCACGAAGACACAGACGATCGCGGTCGGCTTCAAGGACATCTCGGGTGAGCGCACGCCGTGGTTCGAGACCGAGGCGCGCGGCCGCCAGAAGGCCTTCGTCGGCAACGAGAAGTCGAAGGAGCTACTGGAGACGTTTGCGCCGTTCGTCGCGCTGCGGACGCTCGGTAAGGGCCTGTCCAAGGAAGAGCTCGAGACGACCGAGCTCACCAAGCCAGAGCGGAAGCTGATCCTGACGGTCGGCGGCAAGGACCGGACGTTCGAAGTCGGCGGCCGCACCAGTGGCGCGCGCGATCACTACGTGCGCGCGGCGGGCGGTGAAGAAGTGTACCTCGTCGGGTCGAAGGTCCTCGGGGACCTCGAGTACCCCGAGGGCAAGTACATGCAACGCAAGTTGCGGGACGAGGAGAAGAAGGACGTGGACAAGGTCGTCGTCGCCGTCGGCGACAAGACGATCACCGCGTACCAGAAGAACCGCCTCTCTCCGCGCGACGCGTTCTGGGCGCGCGAGGGCTCCGAGGAGAAGGACGAGACGCTCGGCAACTTCCTCGACAAGCTCGACAAGCTCAGCGCCATCGAATACCCGGACGACGGCCAGGCGAAGTTCGAGGCCGGCACCCCGGTGCTGGAGGCGAGCTGGTATGGCGAGGACGGCAAGGAGCTCGGCCGCGTGAAGCTCACGCGCGAGGGCGAAGGCAAGAAGTCCGAGTACTACGCGCTGTCGACCACGACGAAGAAGGCGGTGAAGGTCTCCCGGTTCACGGGCGAGCAGCTCGAGACGAGCCTCGAGAGCGTGCTGAAGTAGCTCAGGGCAGCTTCATTGCCCGCGTCGCCATGTACGCGGGCAGGTGCTTGTCGATCGCTTCCTTCTTGTCCCGCCCGTAGTCCTCGAACAGATCGGTCAACGCGAGGCCGGCGGCGAGCTGGCCGCCGAGCTGATCTTCCAGCGAGTGCGCGTACACGAGCGGCTCGTTCTTTTCGGTATAGCGGCGCTTCTCCTCCTCCGTGAGGTGGTCCGGCTCGGCGAAGGGCATCGAGTACTTCAGCGTGGCGACGCCCTTCTCGGAGGCCTCCGGGTCGACGAGGAGCGCGACAGGGTTCGTGAACCCGGCGAGGAGGATGCCCTCCGGAACGAGGACGCGGGCGACCTCCTTCCACACCGGGAGGATGACCGGGGAGAAGCAGTTCGAGACCGGGTGGATGACGAGGTCGAAGGTCTCGTCGGGGAACGCGGAGAGGTCGGCCATGTCGCCCTGGACCGCGTCGAGCTCGAGGCCTTCGCGTTCGGCGACTTCGCGGTCGCGGTCGAGCTGCTTGTCGGAGGCGTCGAACACGGTCACGTCGGCGCCCGCGGCGGCGAGGATCGGCGCCTGCTGCCCGCCCGCGCTCGCGAGCGCGAGGATCTTCAGGCCCTCGAGGTTCGGCGGGAACCAGTCACGAGGCACGGGGCGCACCGGCGTGAGGACGACGGACCAGTCGCCTTCGCGGGCCCGCGCGATCTCCTCGGCCGAGACCGGGAGGGTCCACTCGTTCCCCTCCTCGACCTGGTGATCCCAGGCCTGTTGGTTGTAGCGGCGCGCCTCGTCGTCCGACATCGGGTCGCAATTGATGGATAATTCGGCCCTTGGTCAAGCCGCTCGAAGAAGAACACCTGGCGCGGCTCGAAGTGCTCCTCGAGCTCGAGGCGAAGGCGGAAGCCGAGCGCGCGAAGGCGCGCGCGGAGCGGCTCGCACCGGCGGACGCCGAGCGCGTGGGGATCAGCCTCGTCGATCTGATCGTGGAGGACGCGTACGGCGGTCTCGGTGGGCTGTACGTCCTCAAGCTGCGGAAGCGGACGGTCGGCAAGTCGCTCCCGTGGACGCGGATCGGCGCGGGCGATCCGGTCGTACTCACGCGCGAGGAGGACGGTGAGACGCTCGCGCGCGGCGTGGTGTCCGTGCGGCGCACCGGTCACATCGCAGTGGCGTTCGGCGAGCCGCCGGAGACCGACGACGAGGCGCGCCTGAGGATCGATCTGTCGTCGGACGAGATCACGTCGAAGCGCCAACGCCAAGCGCTGCGGCGCGTGCGCGCAGCGAACGTCGACCGGCTCGCCGCGCTGCGCGGCGTGTTGATCGGAGAGGACACACCCGCGTTCGCCGAACGAGAACCGATCGACGCCGCGCTCAACGACGCCCAACGCGAGGCCGTCGCCCTCGCCATGGCGGCCGAGGACGTCGCGTTGATCCACGGGCCGCCCGGCACCGGCAAGACGAAGACTGTGGTCGCGCTGATCGTCGAGGCCGTGCGCCGCGGGCAGCGCGTGCTCGCGTGCGCTCCGAGCAACCTCGCGGTCGACAATATCGTCGAGCGCCTCGCGCCGCACGGGCTCGACGTCGTGCGGACCGGGCACCCCGCGCGCATCCTCCCCGCGGTCCACGACGCCGCGCTCGCGTTCCGCGTCGAGAAACACGAGGACGTGCGCCTCGCGCGCAACCTCGTGAAGGACGCGCTGAAGCTCTACCGCAAATCCGACAAACAGACGCGCACGCGCATGGCGCGGCGCGAGCGGCAGGAGCTCCGCCAGGAGGCAAAGCAACTGATGAAGGAGGCGCGCCGGATGGAACGCGGCGCGGTGGAGCGCCTACTGTCGAACGCGGACGTGGTGTGTTCGACGACGTCGATCGACGACCAGCTCCTCTCGGGGCAGCGCTTCGACCTCGCGGTGATCGACGAGGCCGCGCAGTCGACGGAGCCCGGCTCGTGGCCGCCGCTCCTGTACGCGGACCGCGCGGTGCTCGCGGGTGATCACCAGCAGCTCGCGGCGACGATCATCTCCGCGGAGGCCGCGCGCGAGGGGTACGGCGTGAGCCTGTTCGAGCGCACGATCGCGCGGCACCCGACGGCGGCGCTGCGGCTCGAGCGGCAGTACCGGATGAACGGGGCGATCATGCGGTTCTCCTCCGACGCGCTCTACGACGGCGCGTTGGTGGCGGACGCC
>JAUHYN010001144.1 GCA_030426505.1 bacterium
CCACCTGTCGAAGCTCGCGCTCGAAGAGCTCCTCGAACTCGACGACCGCGGGCGCGTGCGCGTGAACGATCAGCTCGTCGAGGCGATTTCGGGCGTGAAGAGCAAAGATCGTGAGACGATGGAGCTGAGGGAGCTCTTCTTGGAGAAGCTCGGCGTCGCATGAGCGAGAGCGCGATCCCGTTTGCGAGCATCTACGTCGCGGTCCCGACGCCGTTCGACGATCGGGGTGCCGTGGACGAAGCCGCGCTCGTCCACCTCGTCGACTACCTCGCGCGCCGCGACGTCGCGGGCCTCGCGCTCCTCACCGAAGCCGCCGAAGACAGCGTCCTCACCGCGGACGAGCGCCACAAGATCGTCGAGCGCGTCCACAAGCGCCTCGGCGAGAAGAAGGCCGTCCTCGTGTCGATCTCTGCGCCGTCCACGCGCGAAGCCGTCGACCTCGCGCGCCACGCCGAACAGTGCGGCGCCACGGGCGTCGTGATCGCGCCGCACCGCATCCCGGGGCTCGGGTACCGCGAGCTCTACCGCCACGTGGACCGCGTCAGCCGCGCCGTGACGATCGCGACCTACCTGTCGCTGCGCTCCGACAACGCCGCGGACTGCCTCTCCCCGGAGGAGGCCGCCACGCTCGGCCAGCACGAGCGACTGGCCGGCGTCTACGTCCCGGACGCGCCGAGCGACAAGGTCCGCGCCTGGGCCAAGCGCATGAAGAGCCGCGACGGCGTCGTCTTCGGCGGCTGCGCGCTGACGTTCGCCGAGTCCGCGCGCGCAGGCGCCACCGCGGTGATCTGCGGCGTCGCGATGGTCGCCACCGAGCAGTCCTCGCGCATGATGGGCGCAGTGGAGCGCGGCGACGTCGACATGATCCGCCGCATCGAGAAGAAGATGCGCCCCGGCATCGAGCTCCTCGGGCCGCCGCGTCCGCCGGGCGAAGAGGGGAGCGTCAAGCGCCTCGCCAACCGGCTCGCCCAGCGCTCGCTCGACGGCCTCCTCCTGCGGCCCGTGGTGCCGTTCCGACTCGTCAAAAAGGGCCTCGAGCTCCAAGGGCACCCGCTGAAGGCCCACGTGCGGCCGCCCTACGAAGACGTCGGCGCCGAGGAGGCGGACCGCTTCAAGGCCGTCCTGCGCAGCTCGGGGATCGTCTCGTGAGCGCGACGGAACCGGGGACACCCGAGGCCGAGGCGGCGCCCCCCGAGGCCGAGGCGGCGCCCCCCGAGGCCGAGGCGGCGCTCCCGTCCACGCTCACCACGCGCTGGTTCCTGCCGCTGCTCGTGATCTGGTCGTCCGTCCTGCTGTCGGCGTGGGTCTACACGAACCGCGTCCCGGAGGATCTGCGGAAGGCCGGCGGATCGCGGATGATCATCACGTTCGGCGTCGTGCCGGCCGCGTCGCTCGTCGTGTTCCTGATCCTCCGCGCGGTCGGTCGCGCGAAGCAGCGCAGCTCGCGCTCGAGCGACGTCCTGGTCCTCTGGATCACCGCGTTCCTCTTCGCCGTCCACGCGTCCGTCCTCGCCGTGGCGATCGGGATGATCTCGAGCCTCGACCGCGCGATCCCCGCCGCGACGGGCCTGCTGATGTTCGGCATGGGCCCCGTGCTCTTCGCGCTCGAACCCGGCAGCGCGATGGGGATCCGGACCCGCGCGACGCTCGGCAACGAAGACGTCTGGCGACGCACCCACCGCCTCGCAGGGAAGCTCTTCATGGGCGCCGGCGCCGTGGGCCTCCTCGGGCTCCTCTTCGAGGGGCCGCTCCTCGTCGCGATCGCGATCGCACCCGCCGTGATCGCCCTCGTGATCTCGATGGTCTACGCGTCCCGCCTCGCGGCCGCCGCGCCTTCGGATGAACACATCTCGCCGCCCACCGTCGAAGACCCAGATGCCGGTTCGCCTTGACGGATCGACCCGCCTTTAGTCAGAGGGAGTCCTATGTCCACGCTTCGCTTCGCGCTCGCGGCCCTCGTGGCCGCGGCAACGTTCGCACCCGCCCCCGAGGCCCGCGCCGAGGATCCGGTCATCGGCTACGTCAACATCCAGCGGGCCATCATGGAGGTCGAGGAGGGCAAGCGCGCCCGCGCCGCCCTCGAGAAGACCTTCGAGAAGAAGCAAGCGGACCTCAGGAAGCGCGAAGAAGAGCTCAAGAGCATGAAGGACTCGCTGGATCGCGAGACCAACAAGAACGATCCGGCCGTCCGCGCGCGCATCATCGAGTTCGAGAAGAAGTACAAGGAGCTCCAGGAGATCTTCGTCGGCGAGTCGCAGTCGCTCCAGAAGCAGCAGGCCGAGGAGGTCGCGAAGATTCAGGACAAGATGCGGAAGATCATCACGGAGATCGGGAAGAGCGGGAAGTACACGATCATCCTGGAGGTCCAGGAGAACCGCCTCCTCTACGCGAAGCCGCACCTCGACCTCACCAACGAGGTCATCCGCAAGTACAACGGCCGGCACAAGTAGCCGGTCACGGCCGGCGGCGCAGGCGCACTTCCAACACGTCGCCCACGTCCGGCCTCAGCTCCACCAACTCCTGATCGAACCCGCGCTTCTCGAAGCGGAGGATCTGCGTCGACGACGGCGCCTCGATCGTCACCGGCGTCCGCCCGATCCGCTCGTCCCCTCGGAACACCGCGGCGCCCTTCGGCCGCGACTCGATCGAGACCGTGCGCGCGCGCGGGACGATGCGCGGCGTGTCGTCCGACGTCGCGGCGGACGCCTCACTCCGCACCTCAGCGGGCGCCTCGACCGCCTCCGTCGCCCCCGGCGGCTGCTCGAACCACACGACCACGGCCACCGAGACACAGATCGCCGCGCCCGCGAGGACCACGATCACGCCGCGCCCGCGCGCGGGCCGGCGCCGCTTCCGCTCGGGGGGCGGCGGAGGAGGCGGCTCGTCGGCGGGCAGGAACTTCGCGGCGGGACCCTCGAACCCCGGCGCGCGCCCCTCCGCGGTCGACGCCGTCGCGCGGACGCCGCCGGTCGAAGGCGTCGCGCGGACGCCGCCGGTCGAAGGCGTCGCGCGGGGGCCCCC
>JAUHYN010001145.1 GCA_030426505.1 bacterium
CCCTCCCGGTCATCATCCTCACCGCGCTCGGTCAGGAGGACGACCGCGTCACCGGCCTCAAGCTCGGCGCCGACGACTACGTGCTCAAGCCGTTCTCGCTCAAGGAGCTCATCGCGCGCGTCGAAGCCGTGCTCCGCCGCTCCGCGGAGCGCCCGTCGGACGTCGCGACCGTCGCGTTCCGCGGGGGCGTCGCCGACCTCGAGAAGAACGAGATCCGCTACGGCGACGGGACGCGCGCCGAACTCTCCGAGCGCGAGGTCTCTTTGCTCAGGTACCTGTCGAACAACGCCGGTCGCGTGATCTCCCGCGACGAGCTGCTCGAGAGAGTGTGGCGCATCCCGGCCGCGAACGTCCGCACGCGCACGATCGATGTCCACGTGGGGCGCCTCCGCGACAAGCTCCGCGACGAGGACCCCGAGCGCCCGCTGATCCAGACCGTGCGCGGACGCGGCTACGTCTTCACGAACCCCGAGGCCTCATGACCCGACGCCCCGCCATCGTGTACGCGCTCTTCGTCGCGTGCCTGTTGTTCGCCGGGCTCGGCGCGACCTGGCTGTCGTGGACGACGGTCGAGCGCGACCACGCCGAGGCGCTCGCGCGTCGGGAGGCGCTGCTCGAGGAGAACGTCCGCCTCGCGCTGTGGCGGCTGGACTCCGAGATCGCGACGCTGATCGCGACCGAGAACGCGCGCCCGTACTTCGACTACGCGGCGTTCCGATCGCTGGAGCGATCGTACGCGTCGATGGTCGACGACCTCGGTGCGCACGAGCCGGTGCAGGCGTCGCCGCTGTTGGTCGCGCGGCCGCGGTACGTGAAGCTGCACTTCCAGTTCGCACCGCGGTCGGGCGAGCTCACGTCGCCGCAGGTGCCGCCCGAGATCTTCACTTCGCGCGCGCGCGGCCTGGTCGGCGCGGGCGTGATCGCGGAGGCCGAGCAGCACCGCACCGCGCTCGCCGAGATGCTCACCCGCGACGCCTTGCTCGCGAAGCTCGACGCCGCCCGCGATCGTACGGTCGAACAGGTCCCACCGGAGCCGCCCCCTTCCTCGGTGCCGAAGGTGTTCGGGAGCCTGTCGCGCGGGAAGAGCGAAGGTGAGTACTGGCAGCGCACACGGAGCGTGCAGCAGGCCTCGACCTACAACGTCGCGAACAACGCGGCGATCGTGAACCCGGTCGTGGGGACGCGCGGCGGCCTCGAGCGTCGCCTCGCCGAACACGCGCTGCTCCCGGTGTGGATCGGGCGCGAGCTGGTGCTCGCGCGGCGCGTGCAGGTCGGCGAGCAGACGTACCTGCAGGGCATCTGGCTCGACTGGCCCGCGATGAACGCGGCGCTGCGCGACGCGGTCGACGACCTGTTGCCGTCGGCGGAGCTCGAACCCACGCGCGAGTCGCCGTCGGAGGCGGAGAACCTCCTCGCGTCGCTGCCGGTTCGGTTGGAGCCCGGGCCGTTGCCGTACGGACCGATCGAGACGTCGCTGTCGACGATGCTGTCGCTGGCCGCGGTGTGGATGGGCTTCCTACTCGCGGGCGCCGCGATGATCGCGTTGGTGGTCGGCGCGATGTCGCTGTCGGAGCGGCGGGCGGTGTTCGTCTCCGCGGTGACCCACGAGCTGCGCACGCCGCTGACGACGTTCCGGATGTACACGGAGATGTTGTCGGACGGGAAGGTGCGCGACGAGAAGAAGCAGAAGCGCTATCTCGACACGCTCCGACGCGAAGCGATCCGGCTCGCGCACCTCGTGGAGAACGTCCTCGCCTACGCGCGCATCGAGCGCGGCAGCGCGACTTCGCGCGTGGAGACGATCTCCACGGGCGAGCTGTTCGACCGAACGCTCGAGCGCCTCGAGGAGCGCGCGGCGCAGGCGAAGATGTCGATCGCGTTCGAGCCCGGCGCCCAACATCGTTCGGTTCGCGCCGACCCGTCGGCGGTGGAGCAGATCCTCTTCAACCTGGTCGACAACGCCTGCAAGTACGCGTCGGCGGCGGAGGACGAGCGCATTCACGTCCAGGTCGGCGGCGACGCGCGCCGCGTGGCGATCGAGGTCTGGGACCACGGCCCGGGCGTCCACGGCGAGGAGCGGCGCTCGCTGTTCTCGCCGTTCTCGAAGTCGGCGCAGCGCGCGGCGATGTCGGCGCCGGGGGTGGGGCTGGGATTGGCGCTGTCGCGGCGCCTCGCCAAGGACATGGGCGCGCGGTTGGTGTACCGCGACCACCCGCAGGGCGGGGCGTCGTTCACGCTGGTCTTCGACGCCGTCGCGTGACGACGGCGACGATCAGGCGTACGAAGGGGGCGTGAGTCGACCCCCGCGCGAGTTCTTCGCTCTGACTTCCCGGGCCCAGCTCGTCGAGATGGTCACGCCGACCTACGCGAAAGCGAAGAACCTCGATCCGAACGACGCCTACTACGCGCTCGAGGACGCCCTCCGCGACCTCGAGCTGATCGAGGGCCTCCAGTACGCGACGTGGGACGCGCTGGTCGCGGATCACGAGGACGAGGACGAAGCCGCGATCGTGGAGCGCGTCCGCAAGAAGCTGAAGAAGAAGAAGCGCTACAAGCCGGCCGCGTGGCGCTCGAAGGACGAGGGCGCGATCATCGCCCTCGGTGTCCTGATCGACCGCGGCGCCGGGCGCTCCAGCGGCGAGGCGCTCGACCTGCTGGAGACGGACGCGGGCCAGGAGCTCCTTCGGCGCGGCTTCGAGATCGTCGGCGCGCACCTCGCGAAGGAGCTCGTGCGCTGACACGTGCGGGCGCTCACGCCGCGCATCGGTGGGAGCGCCTCGCATCGTGAAGACATGCACACGAAGCTCCTCACTTCCGCCCTCATCGTCCTCGCCCCCACGCTCGCGTTCGCCGAAGAGCCGACGTCCACGCAGTCCACCGTCCAACTCATACGCCCGAGCACACGCCCGATGTACGCGACGTTTGGCCTGTCGCCGGCGCTCAACGTCTCGAACTCGATCTCGCAACTGAAGTTGTCGCAGACGTTCGGCTTCCACCACGACGGCTCCGGCAAGGGCCT
>JAUHYN010001146.1 GCA_030426505.1 bacterium
AAATGGCTGTCCATGAGTGCCCCGAGTGTGGTGACGAGGTCGAGGAGGTCGTCCGCGTCAAGGTCGGTCGAAAGACCGTGAAGCTGTGCGAGGACTGCGCAGATCGGATCCGCGAGGAGCAGGAAATCGCCGGTGAGGCGGAGTCCGCCATGCAGTCGATGATGGAGTACAAGGGGCGCTGACTCGTCGTGACGTTCGGCGTCAGCATGGGGAAGGGCGCATCGCCCGCCCGCTGGTCCACGCCCCGCTTCATCAAGCGCGGGACCGGCACGTGGTACCGCAAGTACCAGTCGATCCGGTTCCTGCTCACGCGGGACCGGCGCGCGGTCGTCGACTTCCTCGCCGCGAAGTACCCGTTCGACTTCCCGCGCTCCGAGCGCCTCCGCCTCCTCGCGCACTTCACCAAGACGACGAACGCAGTCCGCGGCTACCACACGCTCGAAGAGATCCTCACGGTCTGCCACCACATCTTCCTCTGCGCCGGGCGCAAGGATCTGACGGTGGTGGAGTGCGGCGCAGGCTCCGGCTCGAGCACCGCGAAGCTGAGCGTCGCCACGAAGATCGCGGGCGGTCGCCTCGTGGTATTCGACTCGTTCCGCGGCATCCCCGAGAACGACGAGCAGCACCAACTCCTCGACGGCCGTGACCTCGTGTTCCGGCGCGGCGCGTTCAAGGGGCGCCTCACCGCGGTGAAGAAGCGCGTCGAAGAGTTCGGCGCGCCCGAGGTGTGTTCGTTCCACAAGGGGCTGTTCGCCGACACGCTCTCGGCGTTCGACGGACACGTGGACGTCGCGTTGTTCGACGTGGACCTGATCTCGTCGACCGAGCAGTGTACTTCGCACTTCTATCCGCGCCTGCGCGACGGCGGCGCGATCTTCTCGCAGGACGGTCACCTGCGCGCGACGGTCGATCTGTACTCGGACGCGGCGTACTGGGCGAGGCTGGGGAGCCCGCCGCGAATCGACGGGCTCGGGACGGGCAAGATGCTCCGCATCGCGCGGCGCCCCCACTGATCCGCGGGAGCGCCGCTGCGCGGTCTCGGGCTACGGCGCCTCGAACGCGATCGCGAGATCCGCGACGATGTCGTACGCGATCGCGCGCTCGAGCAGATCCGCGTTGACGTGATCCTCGAGCGGCATGCCCGGCGGCATCGAACGCGTCTCGAACACCACGACGAGTCGCTCCCGCAACCCGAGCGTCTGGTTCGGGTAGTTCAACAACCCGACGTGACGGAGCCCCGCCGGGTTGCTCGGCACGTGGCACGAGGTGCAGTCCGCAGCCCGCATCGCGAAGTCGAAGCCATCCGCGATCTCTTCGAGC
Organism: bacterium; assembly: GCA_030426505.1. Classification (GTDB taxonomy): domain Bacteria; phylum Myxococcota; class Kuafuiibacteriia; order Kuafuiibacteriales; family Kuafuiibacteriaceae; genus JAUHYN01. The sequence goes on from JAUHYN010001146.1 coordinate 1,321, forward strand.
TCCGCGACGTACGGATTGTCCGCGGAGAAGATGTACGAGAACTGCGCCGCGTACGGCTGCGTGATCCCGTCGTCGTCGATCCACGTCCAGTCCGTCACGAGCGGACCCGGGTCACGCGTCAGACGCGCGTTGTCGCGACCCGTCAGGTAGATCGCGACGATTCGCTCGTCGAGGAACACGAAGACGATCTCGGTCGTCCCCTGGTACGCGTCCCAGAGGTTCGCGTTCCACCAGAACGCTTCGGGGTACGCGCCGAGCGACATCGCGTTGCGGAACTTCACGGGCATCCGGAGGATGATCGTGCCGTCGTCGATCTTCTCGATCGTCCCTTCGCCGAGGAACTGGAACATCGACAGGTACGCACGACGCACGGTCAGCGAACCGAGCTTCGTGAGATCCGTGTGCGAGCTCGGATCGAAGTCGACGTCCTCGGACGTGTCGAGTCGACCCCAACGGATGAGGCCATCCGTGTAGTCGAACAACGTCGCCGAGCGACCGATCCCGAACGCACACTCGTTACGCGCGGACTCGCTGTTCAGGTACGCACCGGGACACGCGATCACGAGATCACGCGCGATGCGCTCCGCGGGCTCGAACTCGAAGTCGTCGCCGCAGGCGGAGGTCATCAGGAGGGCAGAGAGAAGCATCAATGGGGTTCGTTTCATTGATGACGATCGTACGGATCTCTCTGACAGATCCGGTCACAGCCAGAGGTTGCGCGTACGCGCGAGGATCGGCGATTCAGTAGAGGAAGTCGTCGTCGCCGTTGCTCACGGTGACGACCAGAATCGTGTCGCTCTTCGTCGCGGCGTCGATCATGCCGTACGCCGTCTCGAGCGCGGTGGCGTGCTGCGGACCGTACGCGATCACGTGGAGGATCTGCTTGGTCCACGCGAACTCGGGCTTCACGTTCGCGCTGCTCAGGAGGACGTCCGAGAGCTTGCCTTCCAACAGGTCGAGCGCGTCCGCGACGGGGTAGGGATCGTCGAACGGGAACTTCACCGCGCGGGTGACGCTGACCCCGATGCGCTCGTTGTCGATCGTGACGACGAGGTCGGTGATCTTGCCCATCATGTCGAGGTACTCGACCTCGGTCTCGGTCCACTCGAGCTCGGCGCCCTCACAGCGCGCGAGCACTTCGTACGCGAAGACCTCGGAGTACAGCGAGCTCCCGCCGGCGTTGCCGTCGCGGATGATCTCGCGGCCGCCTTCGGTGAGGCGGTCGAAGTCGCCGTCGTCGTAGCCGTCCGCCATGAAGTCGATCGCGTTGTCGAACTTCGCGGGGGACGCCGAAGTGAGCTCGTCGTCGATCTCTCCGCACGCGCCGGTGATGACGCCGAAGCCGGTCTCCACGCCGCCGTCGCGCGTCCCGCCGTCGCGGACGGAGCCGCCGTCCGGCGCGGCGCCGGCGTCGCGCGCTTCGCCACTGTCGAACGCAGCGCCGCCGTCGCGCGCGGCCTCGTCGTCGCCGCTCTCTCCCGAGCAAGCGACCGCGACGATCGCGAGCACCGTCAGGAGTGTCAGCCGACGAGTGCCCATAACCCCGTGAAGTGGACGGCGGTCGAGACCACGACCGGCACCGAGAAGTTGTCGTCGACGCCGACCGTGTACAGCTCGGCGATCGCGCCCGCGATCGCCGCGGCGCCGGCCAGCGCGAACACCGTCGTACCCGGGAGGCTCGTGAAGACGAGCAAGTAG
>JAUHYN010001147.1 GCA_030426505.1 bacterium
CGGACAAGGTCTCGTGGTTCGGCGACAAGACCGGTATGGCGGCGTTCGCCGCGGCGGTCGGCGGGCTGTCGTGGGGCTTCGGCTATTTCGGCCAGCCCCATACCGTGACGCGCTACATGTCACTCGCCGACGCCAAGTCGGTGAAGGTCGGGCGCATCATTGCGCTCAGCTGGGCGATCCCGGCGTTCGTCGGCGCGATGATGATCGGCGTCGCGGGCGCCACGCTGTACGCGGACGTCACGTTCGCGGATCCGGAGCAGCTGATGCCGCGCATGGCGACGGACCTGTTGCCCGGCTGGCTCGCCGGCGTGTTCATCTCCGGCGCGGTCGCCGCGATGATGTCGACCGCGGACTCGCAGCTGCTGGTCGGCACTTCGGCGGTCGCGGAGGATTTCTACCGGCGCGGGCTGAAGAAGGAGCTCACGCAGGAGCGCTTGGTCTGGATCTCGCGCGTGGTGACGATCGGGCTGGGCGTCGCGGGCTTCGTCCTCGCGGTGGTCTCGGACGAGCTGATCTTCGCGCTCGTGAGCTACGCGTGGAGCGGGCTGGGGTCCTCGTTCGGCCCGGCGCTGATCGCGAGCCTGTACTGGAAGAAGACGACCGGCCGCGGCGTACTACTCGGCATGATCACGGGCGCCGCATCGACCGTCATCTGGTCGAACATCGACGTCCTGAACGACGCCCTGAACGTCCGAGCCGGGGCGTTCTTCCTGGCCTCGGCGGCGGTCGTCATCGGCAGCCTCACCGACCCGAACAAGCCGGCGACGGAGTAGAGTGGTCGCGATGCGGACGATGATGCTGGCGGCGTTGCTCGTCGCGGGGTGCGCGCAGAAGATCGTCGTCAACGACGGCGGCGATCGCGACGGCGGCCCGGGCAACACGCCGCCGAGCGACAGCGGCACCGGCGCCGGCGGCGAAGACGCCGGCAGCGTCGACTCCGGCGGCTCCTTCTCGTGCTTCGTCGACCCGTTCGATCCCTGCGACGACCCGGACGAGGTGAACGGCACCAACAACGAGTGGTCGTCGGCCTCCGCGATCCACTCCAGCTCGGCCGGCTGCCAGACCGGCGACGACTTCGAACCGCTCGACGCCACCGCGTCGTCGCTGATCTGCAACGTCGAACCCGCGGACTTCTACCGCCTCACCATCGTCCCCTGCGACACCCGCACGATGATCGCGACGCTCCGCTTCACGATCCACGACGCCTGCCCGTCGGACCGCTACAACGTCGCGTGGTTCAGCGGCGGCGGCCGCCTCGACTGCAACGATCCCCAGGACGGCCTCACCTGCACCGTCGAGGACGGCGACATCGTGATGCGCCGCCGCGTGAATCCGGGCAACAGCATCTTGTCGTGGCAGTTCGGGGTCGAGTCGGACTTCGAGGACGTGCGCTTCGAGTACTCGCTGAACATCAAGCTGGAGTAGACGGCGCGCCCTCGCTCCGCGCGAACGACAACAACGCCTCCGTCACCGCCTCGCGCTCCTCGTGATTGACCCAGTGGGTCGCGTCGTCGAACCACATCACGCGGCCGTCGTCGCAGAAGTCGAGGCTCGGCTGCACCATGGCGTCGCTGAGGATCGTGTCCTGCCGGCCCCACACCACGAGGGTCGGGACGCGGACGCGCGGGTCGAACTCGGGCGGACGGACCGCCATGCGGATCGCGGCGCGGTACCAGTTGATCATCGAGCGGAGCGCGTTCGGTTTGGACCAGGCCTCGAGGTACTTCGGCGCGTCGTCGTCCGCGAAGGCGTCGGGGCGGCCGATCGAGCGGATGTCGTCGAACATCGCGCGCGCGCGGCGCGACCACGCGAACTCCGGGAGGAACGGGATCTGGAAGAAGAGGATGTACCAGCTCTTCCTCAGCTGCGCGGGGTTCTTCAGGAGGAACTCGCGCATCACCCACGGGTGCGACATGTTGATCGGGCACAGCCGCTCCACGCGATCCGGGAAGCGCAGCGCCGTCCACCACGCGACGACCGCGCCCCAGTCGTGGCCGACGACGATCGCATTCTTCTTGCCCTCGCCGTCGATGAGTCCGACGACGTCGTCGACGAGGACGTCCATCTCGTAGTCGGACACGTTCGGCGGCTTGTCGCTGTCGCCGTAGCCGCGTTGGTCGGGCGCGAGGACGCGGTAGCCGGCCGCCGCGAACGCCTCCATGTACGACGCCCACACGAACCAGCCCTCCGGGAAGCCGTGCAGGAAGATCACGAGCGGCCCGTCGGCCGGGCCGGCCGAGGCGACGTGCAACGTCGTGTCGTTGGTGCGGACGTGGTGATGCTCGATCGTCATCGCTTGGTGTGGTCGGGCGGGCTCGTGCGCCGATCGACGAAGACGCTGTTGCCGGGGGAGGCCTTCGCTGCCTTCTTCACTTCGGCGGAGACGTTCGCGATCTTGCGGTAGTCGTCGAGCCCCGGTCGCTCCGTCGTGCAGACGCCGATCGACAACGACAGCAGCGGCACCTCTTCGAGGTCGCCACTGCGCGTGATGATGTCGACGGTGCCGCGGGCGAGATCGTCGTCGGAGTAGAAGCGGCGCGTGTCGTTCGCGAAGCGGTCGAGCACCCACGACGAGAAGATGTCGACGAAGTCCTGCTGCATCAGCGCGACGAAGTCGTCGCCGCCGATGTGCCCGACCCAGACGTCGTGGTCGGCGTGCTCGAGCGTGTAGTCCTCGAGGATCGTCGCGAGCGCGCGGATCACCTGGTCGCCCTCGTCGAAGCCGCGCGTGTCGTTGAACGCCTTGAAGTGATCGATGTCGAGCGAGGCGATCGCGAAGCCGTGCCCCTCGAGCAGGCGCTGGTTGACCTGCTGCTTGATCACCATGTTCCCGGGGAGGCGCGTCAGCGGGTTCACGTCGCGCGCGACCATCGTCCGCAGGTAGATCGACGCCACGCGGACCCTGAGCTCCGACAGCGAGAACGGCTTCACCATGAAGTCGTCCGCGCCCTGCCGGAAGCAGTCGAGGAGCACTTGCTCGCCGGTGTTCGCGGTGAGCACGAGGATCGGCACGCAGGC
>JAUHYN010001148.1 GCA_030426505.1 bacterium
TCGGGGCGGAGCACCAGGTGCTTCGCGTTCGCCGCGGGGATGATCACGCCCTGCTCGCCGGTCAGCCCGACCATCCGACACACGTCGAAGAAGCCCTCGATCTTCTCGTTCACGCCGCCGACCGCCTGCACGTCGCCCCACTGGTTCACCGAACCCGTCACCGCGATGTCCTGCCGCAGCGGGACGTTCGCGAGCGCGCTCGTCAGACACGCGATCTCCGCGACCGACGCGCTGTCGCCGTCGACCGGGCCGTAGCTCTGCTCGAGCGCGATGCTCGCCGACAACGCGATCGGGTGCTCGCCGGCGTAGCGATTCCGCAAGTAGCCTTGCAGGATCAACATCGCCTTGTCGTACGCGCCGCCACTCAGCTTGCTCTCGCGTTCGATGTTCACGACCCCGGCCGTGCCCACGCCGACGCTCGCCGTGATCCGCGACGGCCTCCCGAACGCGTAGTCACCGAGGTCCGCGTAGACCAGGCCGTGGACCTGGCCCACCGTCTTGCCGCCGACGTCGATCCGCAACACGCCGTCCTCGATCAGCTCGAGGATCTTCGACGCCACCAGATTGGATCGGAACAGCCGCTCCTCCGACGCCTCACGCACGTGCCGACGCTCGACGCGCTCCGCCCCGTCCCGCCGCGCCCAGTACACCGACTCGCGCGCGAGGTCGGCGATGCGCGTGAGCTCGGTCGTGAGTTTGTCGCGTGAGCCCGCGATGCGCGCGCCCGCGCGGACGAGCTCCGCGACGCCCGTCGCGGTGAACGGGAGGAAGTCCTCCTCTTGTTCGCAGAGCCGAGCGATCAAGCGACCGAACGTCCGCCCCGCGTGCTCGTCGCGGTTCATCTGCGGATCGAACTCCGCCTTCACCTTGAAGATGTCGCGGAAGTCCTCGTCGAGGAGGTGGAGCATGTGGAACATGTTGGGCTCGCCGACCGCGACCAACTTCACGTCGAGCGGGATCGGCTCCGGCTTGAGCGCCGCCGTCGAGAACATCCCGAACGGCTCATACGCCTCGATCTGCAGCGAGCGCCGCTTGATGGTGCGCTTGAGCTCCTTCCACACCACCGGCTCCATCAACGCGTCGCGCAGGTTGAAGATCAGGTAGCCGCCGCACGCGCGCAGCAGGCTCCCGCTCTTGATATGCGTGAAGTCGGTCGACTCCGCGCCGCGGCGATCCGTCGCACGGTCGAGGATACCGAAGAGGTTCTTGTAGTTCGGCGCGTCCTCCACGACGACTGGCGCGCCGCGCTGATCGCCGTTGTCGACGAGCACGTTGACTCGGTAGTCGCGAAAGCGCGCGCCCTCCGGCACCTGCAGCCCGAGCATCTGCGCGGCCTTGCCGTTCTGTTCCGCGTCCGGCCGGAAGCGATCCCAGTGGTCGATCATGTGGCCCTTCATCTGCTCGAGCCATGTGAGGAGTCGTTCGTCGTCGTAGCGTGAGCGCAGGTCGTCCACCAACGGCCCGATCACCGACGCCGCGAACTCCCGGTCGAGCGCCTTGGCCTCTTCGTGAAGCTCACGTTCGAGCTCACGCTGCTTCGACATCAGGCGCGTCAGCTCCTCCGCCAACTCCTGATGTTTGTCCTCCATCGCCGCGCGCGCGTCCTCGCCCAACGCTTCGACCTCCTCCGAGGACATCGGCTCGCCGTCCTCTTTCAGCGGCACGAGCGCGACGCCGTCCTTCATGTGCTCGACGCCGAGCCCGCGCTCGCGCGCCTCGCGCTCGAAGTGTTCGGTGCGCTCCTGCACCTGCTTCTGGAGGCGGCGCTGCAGCACCTGCTTCTTCTGCGTGAGATCGTCGTGCTGCTGCGCCTTCGGGAGCTCGTCCGAGAGGCGCTCGACGAGGGTCTTCATGTCGTGGTCCAGGCGCCGCGCGGCGCCCGCCGGCAACGACAACGCGAGCGGCCGATCCGGCTCGTCGAAGTTGTTGACGTACACCCAGTCCGGCGGCGTCGGCGATTCGCCCACGCGCGCTTCGAGCGCTTGCTCGAGCAACCGCTTCTTCCCCATGCCGGACGCGCCGGCCACGAAGATGTTGTAGCTGGGGTGACGGATCGCGAGGCCGAGCTCGAGCGACTTCAGCGCGCGCGGCTGCCCGACGATCGCGTCGAGCGGCTCGAGCTCCGCGGTCGACGCGAAGCCGTAGTCGTCCGCGGACAGCGTGGGCCCCGCTTGCTCTGCACTGATCTTCTTCGCGCCGCGTCGCTCGTTCATGCGCGCTGCGCGCCGCAAGATGCATTCCCGGCGGGCGACCCCCGGCTCACGCGCGCTCGGTGATGCGCATTGCCACAGCGTGGCCTCAGGGCAGGCAGACCCCGAAGCGCGCGAACCGCGTCACGCCGCTCAGGAGCGTACCGTCGCGGTGCGTAGAGGCGTACGCGACGCCGACCACCGGCTGCCGCCCGAACTGCGCGACCTCCACGTCGAGGCCCTTGGCCTCCCAGCCGCGCTCCGGCGATGAGAGCGGCATGGGCTCGGAGCGCGGCGTGCCGTCCTTATCGTGGAAGCGCACGAGCGGCGCGGGCTCCCCTTCGGGCCACACCGCGGTGACGAAGTCCCGCGAAGTGAACGACAGCGCCGAAGGCACCTGGGCCGGACCGGAGCTCGTCACGACCACCTCCGGCCCGTGACGCGCGTGGCGATCCCAGATGTGGAGCTTCGTTGCGTTGTGACAGTCGGTCAGCACCGCGACGTAGGCGGTCGTGACGATCTCGTCGTGCGAGAGCAGGACACACGGCTCGGTCTCGTAGCGGAACGGCGGATCCGCATTTACCGTGAAGACCTCGACGACCGACTCGGACGGTCCATCGTGGACCGCGAACGCGAGGAACGGATCGATCTCGGACGGCGCCTCCGAGGATCCGAACATCCGATAGGACGCGACGTTCGCCCGGTCGCTCGGACCGAGGTCCGAGAGCGGCACACTCGTGGAGCTGCCGTCGACGAGCGACACTTCCCAGAGGGTGCGGTGCGTGAACCCGACGTCGAAGAGGTACGCGCTCTGACGGAACACGCT
>JAUHYN010000054.1 GCA_030426505.1 bacterium
CGCCTGCGCGATCTAGACATTCATTTCGCGCCGGGACTGAATGAAGACCTGGCCGCGACCGCCTGTTGGGGCGCGCAGCAGGCGCCGCTGCTGCCGGGCGCGACGAAAGCGGGCGTCTTTGCGATCTGGTACGGCAAGGGGCCGGGGGTCGACCGCAGCGGCGACGCGCTGAAACACGGAAACTTCGCCGGCGCGAGCCGGCATGGCGGCGTGTTGGCGCTGGCCGGCGACGATCACGCCGCCAAATCCTCCACGACGTCGCATCAATCCGAACAGGCTTTCATCGCTGCGATGATGCCTGTCTTAAACCCGGCTTCGCTGAGCGACTTGCTGGAAGCGGGATTGTTCGGGATCGCCCTGTCCCGCTATTCAGGACTGTGGGTCGGCCTGAAATGCGCCACGGAAGTGGTGGAGACCAGCGGCACGATAGAGGTTTCGCCCGATCATGCGTTTCGCCGGCCGGATTTTCCATTGCCTGCTGACGGGCTGAATCTCCGCATGGGCTTCAATCCCGCCGGCGATGAAGAGCGCGTCGTCCTGCACCGCTTGCCCGCGGCGAAAGCCTTTGCACGGGCGAACCGTCTCGATCATCCGGTTCTTCTCGGCCAGCGGCGTGAGCTCGGCATTGTCTCCGCGGGCAAGGCTTACGCCGATGCGCGCAAGGCGCTCGCCATGCTCGGGCTTACAGACGAACGCTGCGCTGCGCTGGGCCTCAACGTCTATAAGTGCGTCATGACCTGGCCGCTGGAAACCGAGGGCGCGGCGGACTTTGCGCAAGGCCATCGCGAGCTTTTCGTCATCGAAGAAAAGCGCCCGGTTCTGGAAGACCAATTGCGGGCCGCCTTTTATCATCTGCCGGCGGAGCGCCGTCCGCGCATTGTCGGCAAAGCCGACGAGAGCGGGGCGGCGCTGCTGCCCGCGCATGGCGAGCTGTCTCCCTTGATCATTGCGCGCCGTCTTGTGGAGAGACTGGAGCATCTGGGGCTCGCCGATGATGCGCTGCGCGAGCAATGGCGCCGCCTCGAGGCGCCCCATCACGGCGAGGGCGGGGCGCCGGCGCCGGCCATCGTCCGGACGCCGGCCTTTTGTTCGGGCTGTCCCCACAACACAAGCACGAAGCTGCCCGAAGGCAGTCTCGCCATGGGCGGCATCGGGTGCCACACCATGGCGATTTTCATGCCCGACCGGCCGACCCTGCCGCCGACCCAGATGGGCGGCGAGGGCGCGAACTGGATCGGCGCGCGCAATTTCTCGACTCTCGACCATGTCTTCCAGAATATGGGCGACGGCACCTATTTTCATTCGGGCCTGCTCGCCATTCGCGCGGCGATCGCTTCCGGCGCGACCATGACCTACAAGATTCTTTATAATGACGCGGTGGCGATGACCGGCGGCCAGGCGGTGGACGGCGTCCTGACCGTTTCCGATATCGTGCGCCAGCTCGACGCGGAGAATGTCGCGCGCATCGTTCTGGTTTCCGACGAGCCCGACAAAACCTATGTTCCTGCGCTTCCCGCAACGGTCGCGCGGCATGGGCGCGATGAGCTGATCGCCGTCGAAAAAGAACTGCGCGAAACAGAGGGCGTGACGGTCCTGGTCTACGATCAGGCCTGCGCGGCGGAAAAGCGCCGGCGCCGCAAGCGCAAGCTCATCGCCGACCCGCCGAAACGCTATTACATCAATGACGCGGTTTGCGAAGGCTGCGGCGATTGCAGCGAAAAATCCAGTTGCGTGAGCATCGCTCCCCTGGAGACGGCGTTCGGCAGAAAGCGCAAGATCGACCAGTCCTCCTGCAACAAGGACTATTCCTGCGTCGAGGGATTTTGCCCATCCTTCGTGACGGTGCATGGCGGCAAGCTGAAGAAGTCGTTCGACGCGACGCTGATGGACAAGGTCAAGCGCGCAGCGGGCGAGCTGCCTCAGCCGTCCGTTGCGCAAAAGGACGGTCCCCATCACACTCTGGTGGCGGGAATCGGCGGGACGGGCGTCGTCACCATCGGCGCGCTTCTCGGCATGGCGGCGCATCTCGAAGGGCTCGCCTCAACCCTGCTGGACATCACCGGCCTCAGCCAGAAAAACGGCGCCGTGCTCAGCCATGTGTCTGTCGCGCCCGCCAATGACGCCATGTTTTCGTCGCGGATCGGTCCGGCGGAGGCCGATCTTGTGCTCGGCTGCGACTTGATCGTCGCGGGCGGCGGCGAGGCGCGTGCGACGATCCGGCAGGACGAAACAAAAGTCGTTCTCAATTCCGGCGTTACCGCGACGGCGGCGTTCCAGCGCGACCGCGACCTGAATTTCGAGGCCGACGGATTCCTTCGGGCGATCAAATCGAAAGCCGGCGCTGGCAATGTCTCGACCGTTGATGCTGCGAGCATTGCGGAGTGCATTCTCGGCGACAAGATCGGCGCCAACGCTTTTCTCCTGGGCTATGCCTGTCAAAGCGGCGGGCTGCCGGTGTCCGCGGCGTCGCTCCTGAAAGCCATCGAGCTGAACGGCGTTGCGGTTGAGTTCAACAAGAATGCGTTCCTGCTGGGGCGCGTGGCGTGCGCTTTTCCCGATTTCGAGGGGCTCGCCGCGCCGGCGCGCGACAAGGCGGTTCCGCAGTCCTTCCCTGACATCGTGGCGCACCGGCGCCGGTTTCTCGCCGCTTATCAGGATGAAGCCTATGCGCAAAAATACGCTTCTTACGTGGAGGCAATAGCCTCCAAAGCGCGCGCGAAAGGGTTTGAAAGCGACGACTTCCTCAAGGCTGTTGCGGCGGGCCTTGCCAAGCTGATGGCGTATAAGGACGAATATGAAGTCGCGCGGCTTCATGCGGACGGGGCGTTCCGCCGCAAGCTGGAAGAGACTTTTGAAGGCGATTACACCGTTTCCTATAACCTGGCGCCGCCCGTCTTTGCGCGCCGCGACAGCGAGACCGGCCATCTCATCAAGCGCGAATTCGGGCCGTGGATGGGGTCCGTCTTTTCTTTGTTGAAAAGGCTGAAATTCCTGCGCGGCACGGCGTTCGATATTTTTGGCCGCACGCAGGAGCGGCGCATGGAAGTCGCGCTGATCGGAGAATACCGCAAGGCCGTTGAGGCCGCCCTCGATCATGCCTCTTCCGGCAATCGCGATCTCGCCATTGAGATCGCCAGACTTCCCGAGATGATCCGCGGGTTCGGCCATGTCAAAGACGCGTCGGTTGAAAAAGCGCGCGCGCGCATGACGGCGCTGCTTGAACAAATGCGCGCGCCGCCGCTGGGTGCATGAAGAACGTCCCGACCCCGAGTGGTGCCGCCGGTGTTCCCGGTGATGCTGCACGGCGCTTCGTTGTACTGGACGGTGCCGTGCGTGCAGACGTTCGCGCAGTTCTGCCGGACGCACGCCGGGAAGTTCTCGGCGGCGGTGGCGGCGCCGGGCTGGCCCGCGGCGCCGTTCGAGCCGGGCGCGCCGTCCGGTCCCTCGGGACCGCGCGGTCCCTTGGGCGCGACGCGCCGACCGCGCACGCTGGTGACGCCGTCCGCATCGACCTCGAAGACGCGCGAGCCGTTCGCGACGCCGTCGAGTAGCGCGCCGTCGGAGCCGATGAGTTTCACGACCGGCGCCGACGTGTTGCCCACCGCGCGGACCGCGTCGCCGGAGCTGATCGGTGCTTCGGCGGTCGCGCGGAGCCCGGTGTAGCCCGCGAAGGTCGACACGGTGTCGACGGCGGTCGCGTCGTCGCTGCTGAAACGCGCCGCCGTACCTCCGGCCGTGTGAACGGCGCGGAGTGCGGCGTGGGTGCTCGAGCTGAGCGTCCGGAGCGCCGTACCCATCCAGTTGGGGTCGTGGGGGAAGTAGTTGTCGATCTCGACGCACAGCGCGTACGCGCCCGCCGAGAAGGTCAGGGAGGCTGCAGTCACAGCCAGGGTCACGATGGTCTTCTTCATCACGCTCTCTCCTCCTTCGAAGTGATCCGTTCAGGTCCCGCAGACGCAGCACACGCCGCCACTGCCGTTCCACTCACACGCGCCGATGTCCGCGCCGACCTTGCAGGGGGCGTTCGCCTGGATCGCGATCCAGCCGCCCAAGCAGGTGTTGAGACACGAGTCCTCGCTGCAGAGCGCGAAGGTCAGGCCGCGGCCGTCCGGACCGGGCGGGCCCTGGCGCCCCGCTGCGCCATCGCGTCCCGCCGGCCCCGGGTCTCCCGGAGGACCGAACTCGGGAACCTCCTGCCCATTCACGTAGAAGCGCGCGTCGGCGCCGATCGCGAAGCGCGGCGTCGACTCTCCTTGCCGATAGGCCTCGAGCAACGGGCCGGTGCCGTTGTTCTCGATGCGCAGCGCAGTCGCGTCGGGAGCGTTCGTGGCCGCCTTGATCGCGACGCCATCGGGCGCGTTCGCCGTGGCGCGCAACGCGGCGACGGCGGCGCCCGACGAGATCGCCTCGAGGGCGACGCCGGTGCTCCGGAACTCACCCGCGTTCGTCGCGCTCGCTCCGGCGGTGATGGCAGGCGCCCAGACCGTGCTCCTCGCGCTCACGGTCGGCCGCTGGACGAGCGGATAGCTGTCGAAGGTGGTCGGTCCCGAACAGACCGGCCCCGGCGGTGGCGTTGTTCCCGGTGGGTTCGTGGAACCCAACACTTCGGATGACGTGGTGCTGACCTCGTCGTCCATCGGGACGTCGCAGGCCCATGTCGACATCAGAAGCAGCGTCGTACCCAAAATCGTTTCGACTCTCATGATTCGATTCCTCCTCGGTCTCGTTGAATTTGCACTCGGCGGGCCAAGCGCGAAGTTGGGTGCCGTCGTTCGTCGTCGTGCGAGAACGACGGCCGGCGGACACGAACCGTGCAGAGCTCGCACTTCGTCGTGCGAGTTCTGCCGGTTTCATCAGTTGGGCGGGGTGGAGCCTCCGAACGAGAGGCGGAGCGGGACGGGACGGAGCGCGTACTGGCCGGTCGCCGGGAGGTACACGCGGGACTGTCCGATGACTTCGAAGCGATCGTAGCTGTCCCAGTCTTCGCGAGGGGCGCTCACGGTCGGCTTGGTGTCACAGCGGTTCGTAGGCGAGCCGCCGAGCCCGGAGGACTTCGCGACGAACACACCTTGAACCCATCCGGACCAACCCAGGAACACCTTCGTTCGACCGCGGAAGCCATACACGAGCGCGCGGGCGCTCGAGCGCTCGCAGAAGTCGCGGGCATAGGCTTCGTTCGGTCCCATGTCGCGATCGCCGGGGACCTCGATGGAGCCGAAGAGCGTCGTGTGCGAGAGCGTCGGCGGGCAGAAGACGGTCCGGGCGCCGTCCGCCGGGACGTAGTCGGCGACCGTCGCGTAGCCGATGTTCGGACCGACGTGGCGACACGCGAACGGGGACGGGCCGGCGACGACGAGCTCGTCCTCGGCGTGCAGGAGTGGGTCGTCCTCACCGCCGCAGGCAGCGAGCGCGATCGTGATGACGAATGGGGTGAGTAGTGCATAGCGAGACATCTTGGATCTCCTCTCGGAAGATGGGTTGTTGGATGTCTCGATCGGAATGCAGATCGCGGGCCATCGTCGCGTTCGTTCGGAGGCGACGGAACGCGAACAAGAACATGAGCACGAAGATCGACGCGGGCGCGTTCGAGGTCTGGCACCCGAACGCCTGGTTCGAGACCAGGGCGCCCTCTGCCGTCGCGATCGACGCGCACTGCCGCGTGTCCTCGGCGCGCGGATAGACGAAGCAGAGCGCCTCGGCGTCGTCGGCGCGTAGGATCCCACCCGCCGGATCGCAGTACGCCTGACGCGGCCACATCGTCGTACTCATCGTCGCGGTCCCGACGTCGGTGAGTTCTTCGCAGAGGAGGAGCGGGCATCGATCGTCTTCGTCGATGTCCTGGGCGAACTCACAGGGGTGCGCGATGCCCACGAAGTGGCCGACCTCGTGCGTGAGGACGGCGGTGAGCTCCAGCTCGTCGTCGCACGTCTCGAGATCGACCGTCGTGATCGACTCGTTGACGCGAATGACCGCGCTGCGAATGACCCCGAGCTGCCGACCGTAGCGGATCGAAGTGATCGCGCCCGCCGCCGCCTTGCGCTCCCCCCAGTCCGGGAGGAAGACGACGGCGTTCTGCGGGGGGTGCGGCGTGTCGAGATCGAGGACCGCTTCGAGCGAGAACGTGAGATCGGAACACGCGACCGACTGCCAGCGCCCGAAGGCCGCCTCGACGGCGCGGACGATCGTGGCCTCGTCGTAGCGGGAGCGTGGGTCGCGGCGGATGACGTAGGGGATGTGTCGCGTCTCCCAGTGGGCGGACGTGGAGCAGCGTGCGTCGGAGCGCGTGCATTCGAAGGCGCGGGCCTCGCCGCCGATCGCCAGGAGCGAAGCGACGGCGGCGAGCGCGATGCGCGGCTTCACGGTCGGACCCATCCGACCCCGACGCATTGCACTGGCCAGGCCAACGCCTCGGGCCCGACGGGGTCCACCTCGGAGGTCCGACGGGAGCGAGGGACCACGCGGACCCGTGCAGGACTCGCATCTTCCCCGGCAGGACTCGCCTATCGGGGCCGCTCTACTCGCAGGGATCGGGTACGGCGTCGCACAGGCCATACTCGCTGGCGAGGTACCGGGTTCGCACGGACAGGCGCGAGGCGTCGAAGCCGCGCGGTATCGACAGCGCCGTGGTGCCGCCTCGGATCTGCGCGTCCTCGATCGACACGTCGGCGCCCGCGCACACCGTGGCGCCCGTCGCACTGCGGGTGTCGACGTCGAGGTCCGTCGCCACGAGCGTGCCCGCGACGTGAAGCACGGGGTCGTCGGACGTGGCGGAGCTCGCGGCGACGCCGTCGAGGGTCGCTTCGGCGCCGGCTTCGATGCGGAGGACCGTCGCTTCCGCTCCCAGGATCGCGCGCGTGAAGGTCACCGAGGCGCCGGCGTGGAGGTGGGCCACCGAGTGCCCCGCGAGGGGGGACGCCCAGAAGTTCGACACCGCGAGGTGCCCCGAGGTGACTTCGATGCCCGGCGTCCCCCGGAGCGACGCGGAAGTGAGCTCCACCGACGGCGCGCCGCCCGAGTCGCCCTCGATGCGGAGGCCGCACGGCGAAGGCCCTTCGCCCCGCGCCGATTCGATCGCGACGTGCGAGCCGACCACGGTCTCGGCCGGTGACTCCACGGAGGCGCTGCACACCAACCGGGAGAAGCGGGCGCGCTCCAACTCGACGTCGCCACCGCGCGCGAGCAGGCCGACCTGGCCGCTCTCGATGGTGAGGTCGCCCACCGCGAGTCGATCGGCGTAGCTCTCGAGCCCGACGCCGTGGGCGTCGATCACGTGCGCGACGTTCAACGTGACGTCCCCCGCCACGCGAATGCCCGTCCCCTCGAGCGTGTCGGCTTGGCCGATCCCGGAGACGAAGAGATCGGACACCGTCGCGGTGCCGGCGATGTCGAGCCCGTAGTCCTCGAGGTTCGCGAGGTGGACGTTCGACATCACGACGGCGCCACCTTCGACGCGCATCCCCGCGCCGCGCAGCACTTCGGGGAGGTGGCGGACCGCGATGTTCGTGAGTGTCGCCGTTCGCGTCTCGCGCAATCGAACGCCGATTTGTTCGGGCAGCTCGACGTAGACCCAGTTGTAGGAGGCCGATCCGCCGCGTTGATCGATACCGATCCCGTAGGCCTCTTCGTCCGCGTCGACGTTGCGGATGTCCGCCGTCGACAACTCCAGGTCGGCGTCGTCGGCGCGCAGCGCGGTCCCGCGGATCTGCCAAACCGCGAACAGGTCGAGCGCCAGTCGCGCGCCGTCGCGCGCCCAGACCGCGTGACTTCTTCCCTCACCGGGGGCGACGTCGAAGACGGAGAGGAGCGTGAGGTCGGCGGTGGCGTCTCCTGTGACGAGGAGGCCGACTCCGCGCACCGTCGTCACGCCGACTTGGACCGCGGTGAGTCGTCCGTCGCGCACGACGATCGCGGCGGACGAAGTCGCGGAGACGACGACCTCCTCCAGCCGCGCCTCCGCGCCCGGGTCGACGCTGACGCCCGTGATCCCGCCGCGGACCTCGACCCGGCGGAGGGTCAGAAGGTCTGCGTCGACCGCGACGCCGTAGCTCGAGATGTCCCTGAGGGGCACGACGTCGAGGGTGAGATCCTCCATCGTGAGCGCGACGCTCGTTCGGATCGCCGTCCCGGCGGCGACTTGATTCCCCGCGATCGTCGTCCCCCGCGCGCAGGTCCCGACGATTCGAACGGGGCGCTGCGGTCGGAGGTAGCGGATCTCGTGCTCGCCGCGCGCGAGGGCGATCGTCGCGCCCGCGGGCGCGACGTCGAGGGCCTCTTGGATCGTCGCGAACGGCGCATCGATGGATCCGTCGCCCGACGTGACGGCGCCGTCGACGTAGACGACGTTGGCCGCCCCGCCGAGATCGCTCGGCCAGCGATCGGGGCTGCAGTCGCGGGGGTGGCAGACGGCGCTGCCCGGGTAGAGGACTCGGCCGTCTCCGCACGGTACCGTGCCGATCGGCCAAGGGCGTCGGAGCAGCAGGGCGGGGTCGACGAACTCGCGGCGCACCCAGCCGCCCGAACCGAAACCCCAGGTCGGGGGCTCGGGCTCGGCGGGGTCGTCGAGCGGGTCGATCGTGACCTCGGGGCGTCGCGCCAGGCACACCCCACACTCCGCGTCCTCATCCGCGCGGCACCCACCGGACGCGAGGCACGCGAGGAGCCCGTCGTCGCACGTCCCCGGTTCGACGTGCCGGTACGCGTCTTCGAACAGCGGCGCGTCGTCGAGCTCCCAACTCGAGTCGATGCGACCGTCGACGACGCGCGCCGCGTACACGCGTTGCGGCTCGGGCAGACAGCGCCCCTGGGCGGGTGCGCTCGTGGGTATCGCGCCCGAGGGGAGGGCGAGGGCGCAGAGGTCTTCGTCGAACACGCCCGCGCGCAGATCGATCGTGTCGTCGACGAAGAGCTCGGCGTCGAGTGGTCGCGCGCCGTCCACCGAGTCGAGCGCGAGGAGGCGACTGCGCTCCGCGTCGCCTTCGACTTCGATGAACAGCAGCTCGGCGCCGAAGTCTTCGGGGGGAGCGGTCAAGAACAGCGCGTCGTTGGAGCACGCGACCGCCAACAGGCACCCCGCGACGACGATGATCCGCGCTCGATGCATGCGCGGTCCGAAGTGTCCCCGTACGAAAGCGGGAAGTCGAGGAGGCGGTCGATCTATGATGCGCCCGGATGCGCGCCTCCCTCGCCGTCTGTTGGTTGGCCACGTGCGCCACCGTGGCACCGAGCGTCGTCGACGCGGCGACGCCGCGGATCGTCGGAGTCGTCACGATCGCCGGTGACGGCGAGACGATCGATCGCGCGAACGTCGAGGCGGCCCTCGCGAGCGCGATCGCTTACGTCCCCAGCCTCGCGCTCGACCTCGCGGACGCTTCGACGCGTCGCCGCATCCTCGGCTGCGGCGTCGACTCCGCGTGCCTCGGCGCGGCGGTTGGTGACCTGGGCGCGAGCCTCGGCTTGTGGATCGCGATCTACAGCACGGCGAACCGACACCTCGTGACCGCGCGCCTCGTCGACTCCACCGGCGGCCTCAAGAAGCCCCGGGTCGTGGACGTGACGGCGGCTGAGCTCGCGGAGAAGCTCCGCGCGCTCGTGTTCGACGTACTCGCATCCGAACGTCACCCCCCGATGGGGCGTGTCCGTCTAGAAGTGCGACCTGAAGACGCGTCCGTGATGGTCGATGCGACGCCGACGGATCGGCGTGACCTCTTCCTGGCGCCGGGGACACACGTGTTGAGCGCGGACCGCGACGGTCATGTCCCTCGTAGCACCGAGGTCGCGGTGTCGCGCGGTGAGGTGATCGACGCCGCGCTCCACCTCGATCCGACGCCGCCGAGTTGGTACGAGCGCCCGTGGACGTGGGTCGTCGCGGGCGCCGTCGTGCTCGCCGCGGGGACGCTCGCGACCGTCGCCGTCCTCGAGCGCGGCCCGGCGCCGCTCGTCATCTGCCACGGCGCGCGAGACGCGGGCTGCCCGTGAGGTTCGGCCCCTACGAGCTCCTCCTCCCGCTCGCGAAGGGGGGGATGGCCGAGGTCTTCGTCGCCGTGCGCGACGGCGCGACCGAAGCGTGCATCGTGAAGCGCGTCCACGAGCACCTCGCGTCGAACGAGAACCTCCTCAATCGCTTCCGCCGGGAAGCCGAAGTCGCGGTGTTGCTCGACCACCCGAACATCGCGCGCGTCGTCGACGCGGGCTTCGTCGACGGGCGCTTCTACATCGGTATGGAGTTGGTGTGGGGCGCGGACCTCGCGACGTTGATCGCGGCGGCGACGCCCGAAGCACCGCTGCCCGTCGGTGCGGCGGTCGCGATCGGCGCCCCGCTGCTGGCCGCGCTGGGACACGCTCACGCGTTGCGGAGCCCCGACGACGAAGCGTTCGATGTCGTTCACCGCGACGTGTCGGCGCGGAACGTCCTCGTGGATCGCTTCGGTGATGTGAAGCTGATCGACTTCGGGATGGCGCGCGCGAAGATGGGGCACTTCAGGACGGCGGCGCAGAAGTTCATCGCGGGGACGCCGCCGTACATGTCTCCGGAACAAGCGCTCGGGCGGCCGCTCGACCCGAGGAGCGACCTGTACTCCGTCGGCGTGCTGCTCTACGAGCTCCTCACCGGGCGGCGCCTCGTCGAGAACGGGCCGGTGCCCGAGATGCTCGAGCGCGTCGTGCGCGCAAGACCGCAGCCCGTCGCCTCGCTCCGCCCGGAGGTCCCGGCCGATCTCTCGGACGTCGTCGCGCGCGCGCTCGCGCGGTACTCCAACGATCGCTGGCCGAACGCGGCGGCGTTCGAGGCGGCGCTCCGCGCGTGCTCCGTGCCGCCGCTCGAGCGCGACGCGCTCGCGGAGCTCGTGCGCGCGAACGCGACGGACGTGGAGGCGAAGCGGCAGGAGATCGAGGCGCGACTCGCGTCGATCCGCGGGGTCCCGGCGGTCGCGACCGCTGTCGCCTCGCGCTCCGCGGACGGCGCGACGACGGCGGGCTTGGGCACGGACGGTGCGACGACGATCCCGATGCCGGGCGAAGACCTCGGCACCCGGCCCCGGCCGTCGCGCTCATGGATGGGGCTCGTCGGCTTCGCCGCGTTGGTCCTCGCGGCGGTCTGGTTCGTGCGCGGTGGGTTCGACCCGACGTCCGCGCCGGTCTCGGATCGCGTCGAACCGACCGCGATCGCCGCACCCGTCCCGACGGTGTCCGCAGCGGCACCGATCGAGGACGAGGCCCCGCGCGCCGTCCCGGCCAAAGCACCCGGCGATCGGCCCCCGTCGGCCGTCCCTTCTGCGCGGGCCGAATCGCTCGGCGATCGGCCCCCGTCGACCGTCCCCACTGCGCGGGACGATCGACCTCCCCCGAAACCGGCGCCTCGAGATCGCGTGAAGGCTCGCCCGCGAACGCGGCCTCCTCCTCCCGCCGCGCCGCCCCCCGCGACCGAGACGGAGCCGCCTCCGCCGGACGCGGTGGAACCGACGACGCGCGCGGTCTCCGTCGGCGCGTTGCTCGCGCGTGCGCGTCGCCTCCGCGGACGCCTCGACGCGACCGACCCGCGGCGCGATCAGGTCGACCTCTTGCTCAGCGAGTTGATCGTCCTGGGGAGTTCGGCGCCGACGCGGGCGCGCATGGAAGACGCTGAGCGCAGGCTCGAGCGCCTGGAGCGCCCGCGCGGCGAACGTTGAAAACGCACCGCTCAAGGGGGAGGATGCCGCGCGTATGACGTCGCAGATCACGGCGACGGTCGAGGCTTCGAGCGACGACGTCGATCGGGTCGGGTTCGACGCCGGCGCGTCGGGGCGCTTGTTCGCCGTCGCGCCGCGCGCGGTCCGTTTCGTCGCGGACCTCGGCCCCGATTCGTTCGTGATGGGTCGCGTCGCGGAAGCGCCCGGATCGATCGCGCTCGAGCACGGGACCGTGTCGCGACGTCACCTCGAGGTGGAGTGGGACGCCGAGAGTCGCCGCCACGTGGTCCAGGATCTCGAGAGCCGGAACGGTTCGCGTGTCGACGGCCGCGCCCTGGGTCGGGGTTGGTGTCCGTTGGAGGACGGGTCGGTCCTGCGGCTGGGCGACGTCCTGCTCGTGTACGAGGCCGGGCACACGCTCGCCGAGCCACCCGCTGTCGACGTCTCGCGGCGCGCCGTGCCCGGCGACGCGCTCCGCGTGCGACGGCTCCGCGCCGCGATCGCGCGCGCTGCGCCGGACGTCTCCCCGGCGCTCGTCCTCGGCGAGACCGGGACCGGCAAAGAGGAGGTCGCGCAGGAGCTTCACCGACTCAGCGGCCGCGCGGGGCCGTGCGTGAGCGTGAACTGCGCGGCGTTGTCGCAGACGCTGATCGAGAGTCAGCTCTTCGGGCACGTGAAGGGCGCGTTCACGGGCGCGACTTCGGATCAGCCGGGGCTGTTCCGCGCCGCGGACGGCGGGACGCTCTTCCTCGACGAGATCGGAGAGATGCCGCTCGCGCTCCAGCCTCGACTGCTGCGCGCCGTGCAAGAGCGCGAGGTCCGCCCAGTGGGCGGAACGAAGAGCTTCGCGGTGGACGTCCGCGTCGTGGCCGCGACGCACCGCGACCTCGCCGAGCGCGCGCAGCGCGGTGAGTTCCGGCAAGACCTCTACGCGCGCCTCACGCTGTGGCAGCTCGAGATCCCCGCGCTGCGCGAGCGGCGCGCGGACATCCTCACGTGGATCGACGTCCTCTACGCGCGGTGGGCCGAAACGCGGAACCGCCCGCCTCGCGTCCTGGAGTGGACGGTTGATGCGGCCGAGCGCTTGCTCCTGGTCGACTGGCCCGAGAACCTCCGCGGCCTCGATCGGTTCGTCCACGAGATCGCGAGCCGTCGACTCCGTGGCCCCGTTCGCAAGCAGGACATCCCGGACTGGGTCGGAGACGAGCGTGTCTGATCTGCAGACGGAGCGCGACGCACCCACGGCGGGTGGGGTCCTGCGGTACGTCCTCGCTCCCGACGAGGCGCTGCGCCTCGCGTTGCCGGCGTACGGTCGCGTGCGCGTCGGAGCGGACGTCGCGAACGACATCGTGTTGCGCGCGGGCGGTGTCGAGGCGGCGCATGCGTACTTGCACGTGGACGACTACGGGATCCAGATCGAGGCGCTCGCGCAGGGCGTTCGGTTGCACCGCGACGGCGCGTGGACGGACGTCGCGCTCGAACAACCGGTCGACCTCGAACTCGGGGACCGCGTCGCGGTGGGCGAGGCGGTGTTGTCGTTCCACACCGCCGAAGCGTCGAGCGTTCGCACGCGGGTCTGGTCGCACGAGGCGTTGTTCGTCGGCGCGCGGCTGCGCGAGATCTTCGCGCTCGTGGACCGGCTCGCTCAGACCACCGCGCCGGTGCTCGTGCTCGGTGAGACGGGCACGGGCAAGAACGTCGTCGCTCGGCGGATCCACGAGCGGTCGCCGCGTCGCGCGGGGCCGTTCGTCGTCGCGAACAGTCAGGAGCTCGACGGAGGCCACCACCGCGACGCGCTGGAGGAGCTACTCGGGCGCGCAGCCGGCGGGACGCTGGTGCTGGACGAAGTGAGCGCGCTCCCGCCCCTCGCGCAGCTGGGGCTGGGGCGCTTCCTCGAACGCCTGGAGTCGGACTCGAATGCACCCGACGTCCGCATCGTCGCGACGACGAACCGAGACCTCGACGTCGATCGCGAGACACACTCGTTCCGGCTGGATCTGTTGTTCCGGCTCAACCGCGCTTCGGTACGCCTCCCGGCGCTCCGCGACGCCCCCGACGATCTCCCGGCGCTCGCGCGGTGGCTGTTGGATCGCCTCGCGCCGGCGCCGGTCGCGCTGAGTGAGGGGGCCCTCGCCGCCCTGCAGCGCTACCGGTGGCCGGGGAACGTGCGTCAGCTCGAGAGCGCGTTGGAGCGCGCGCTCCTCGTCTGTGACGGCGACACGCTCGAGGCGCACCACCTCCCGGTCGAGGTGCGGCAGGGGCGGTCCCGCGATCCGTCGGGCTCGGCTTCGAACCTCACGTTGAAGGAGGAGGTCGCCGCGCTCGAGAAGCGCCGAATCATCGAGGCGCTCGAGGCGCACCCGTCGCAGGCAGCGGCGGCGCGCGCGCTCGGGATGCCCCTCAGGACCTTCGTCACGCGCATGGACGCTTACGAGATCCCGCGCGCGCGCTCCGCGAACAAGGACGAGGAAGAGTAGCGACCCTCGATCGCCGGGCCCGGAGAAAAATCTCGGGGCCCGTGCAAGGTCTCGGGTCGCCGCCTCGAACTCAGGGCAGGCGCGACCCCCCGCGCCGCTTCATCGAAGTCGATCGTGCCCCGCGGGGCGCGGCCTGTCCGGGCTCGCCTGGAGTCCACGAAAGAGCTACGCCATGTCTCGAATTCAACGTCGTCACCCGCTCCCTGCGCTGTGCTTCGCGCTCGGTTTGGTCGCGGCCAGCGCCCCGAACGCGAACGCCGCGTCCAACGCACTCGCGCTCGCGAGCAACATCGGTCCGTACAACCACCCGGACTTCACGAGGCCGTCTTGGTCGAAGCAGGGCGACATCGTGACCCTCGCCGGGATGGTCGTGCAGCGCTCCCAGCACGATTGGGGTCTCGTCGCTACGCTCCCGTCGGAGGCGCGTCCGCCGGCCGAGTTGATCTTCGACGTGAACAGTCACCAGGGCCGCGTGCGGGTCTCCATCGGCGCCGACGGCCAAGTCGTGATCACCGACTTCCCGGAGCAGGTCTCTCATGGGTGGATCAGCCTCGGAGGCATCCACTTCTCGACGCGTCCCGGCCGACCCGTCCCGCTGCGCTCGGGCGTGACCTCGCTCGGGACGCGCTACGGCGAAGTCACGTTCATCGAGCAGGACGGGATCGTGACGTTGCAGGGCGCCGTGCGCGACTCGACGAACAAGTGGGGCGTGATCGCGACGCTGCCCGAGGGGGCGCGGCCTCGGCAGCAACTCATCTACAGCGCGAACGCGCACGGCCACGACGTCCGCGTCGACGTGCAGACGAACGGTCAGATCGCGATCAACGCGGGGACCGGACCGATCGAACACGGGTGGGTGAGCCTCTCCGGGATCTCGTTCGCGATCGCCGGCGCCGAGAAGCTCGTGCTCGGGGCGGGGCTGCGACCGATCGGCGGCGCCTTCGGGGGCACGCACGTCATTCGCTCCGGCAACCGCGTCCTGATCAACGGCTCCGTCTACGACGCGAAAGACACGTTCGGTGTCGTGGCCGTTCTCCCGCCCGAGCTGCGGCCGCCGCGCCACTTGATCTTCAGCGGGAGTACGCACCGCGACTCGGTGCGCGTCAACGTCACGAAGGACGGCGAGGTGCAGGTCAACGCGAACACCGGTCCGCCGACGCACAAGTGGGTGAGCCTCTCGAACATCAGCTACACGCTGCCGAGCTCCGCGCCGACCGCAGCGCCGCAGGCGCCGCCCCGGTACGACTCGGTGCGCCTCCCGAAGGACGTCCCGGCGCTCTTCGCGACGCTCAATCTCGACGGCGAGCGGGGTTCGCTCCGCTCGAGTTACCTCGGCGACGACCGCCCCGAGAACCACATCCAAGGTGTCGCCACGTACAAAGGGACGCACCTCATCACGCACTCGACGCGTGATCACCGCGACGACAACCTCCTCGTCTACCACACTCGGCGCTTGCAGCACCGCGTACCCACCGGCGCGAGGCACCCCGGCGGCATCCAGCGCTACGGAGACATTCTGGTGGTCGGCGTCGAAGACCCGACCCCCGCGGTGCTCTTCTACGACCTCCGGCCTCTCCCCCTGAAAC
>JAUHYN010000055.1 GCA_030426505.1 bacterium
CCCGAGGCCCCCGCGCCGAAGGCGAAGGGCCCGCCGGTCGCGGACGGCGTCGAAGAGGAGCTCCTCGACGACCCCGACGACGAGATCGACGAAGACGATCTGTAGCTCGAGGACGACCGCAAAGATGGCCGTAGGCCATCGCGCAGCAAGCCGCAGGCGAGCGAAGGTCACCAGGCGAGACTTGCTCTCGCCGTTAAGTGACCGGTATTGCGCTACGGGCCGACGAGGCCCTGGAACCGGTACCGCGCTTCGGAGAGGGCGTTCGCGAACGCGCCTTCGCTCGCGCTGCCGACCACTTCGCCGAGGCCGTTCTCGCCGACGAGATCCGTGAGGTCGCGCTGGGCGTCGAGCGTGAGCGCGATGCCGAACGTGTAGAGGTCGTCGCGGGTGTTCCCGCGCGCGGCCGCGAGGCCGATGATCGCGTTCTCGAAGCCGCCGAGGGGGCCGGTGTCCGGGCCGGCGCTCACGACGAGGAGCGCAGGGCGGCGATCGCAGACGGCGCGTGTCCGGGCGCGCGCGGCGGCGAGGATGACGGCTTCGAACATCCGCACGGAGCCGCTGTTGCCGGTGCGGTAGGCGTCGAGCGCGGTCTTCAGGGCGGCGGTGTTCTCGGTGCTGCCGAGGATCTCCTGCGGGATCATCGTCGGGCCGTGCGCGTAGAGCGAGAAGGTCGTGTTGGGCGGGAAGCCGGGGAGGTCGAGGAAGTCCTGCAGCTTGTCGATCACGCCGTTGCCGAGCGCCGCGTTGGCGAGCTGCATCTGGCTCGAGGCGTCCAGCACGATCGCGATGTCCACGAACTGCGGCTCCGCGTCGCAGACGGGGAGCGCGTGCATCTCGACTTCGATCGTCGCCGCTTCGCCGGCCGGGAGCGTGGTCTCGACGCAGCCGCGCGAGACGAGGAGCTCGTCGGTGTCGAGCACGGAGACGTCGATCGCGATCGCCCGGCCGCGCGGCACGGTGTCGAGGACGCCGACGTCCGGCGGGATGGGGTACTCGGTGCGCGTCGACTCCACGACCGTCGCGATATCGGAGATCGCCTCGCGGCGGACGGCCATCAGGGCCTCGCACGTCTGGTCCGAGACCACGACGATCGACGCGGAGCGCCCGGCCGCCTCGACGAGCTCGTCGGAGAAGTCGGCGATCACGACGTCGGGGTCGCCTCCACAGGCGAACGTGACCGACGCCAGCAGGGCGGCGAGTACGAGGCGATTCATCGAACCGAGATTCAGGATCGCTCGCGCCGCCGCCGAACGCAATGTGGCCGTCTCACTTCAGCGCAGCGGGCGCTGCGACAGCGAAGTGTCGCCCACGAGGAACACGAGCGAGCCATCCGACCGTGTCGACACGAGGATGTGTTCGTCCGCAAAAATGCGACCTTCGAGGATGCGCGACGCGATCGGCGCCTCCACGATCCGCGCGAGCGCGTGGCGCATCGGACGGGCCCCGTAGGAGGCATCGAAGCCCCCCTCGTCGAGCACGAACTCGATGGCGAGCTCGTCGAGCTCGTAGGTGATCCCGCGCTCGCGCGCGAGGCGCTGACTCGACTCCTGGGACAACAGCCGCGCGATCTGTTTCACCTCCTCGCGCGACAGCGGGAGGAACACCAGGCGCTCCTCGATCCGGCCCCACAGCTCCGGCGGGAGGCCCTCCTTCGCGCCGTCGAGGATGCGCGCTTCGAGGTCTTCGCGCTCTGCGCTCGAGCCCCCGAACCCGATGCGCTTGCGCGCGGCGACGTCGGCGCCGAGGTTGGAGGTCATCAACACGATCGTCTCCGCGAAGCTCACCGTCCGACCGTGGCTGTCGGTGAGGCGCCCCTCGTCGAGGATCTGCAGCAGGAGCTGGAGCACTTCGCGGTGCGCCTTTTCGATCTCGTCGAACAGGATCACCGAACCGGGGCGGCGGCGGACCGCCTCCGTCAGCTGGCCGCCCGCGTCGTGTCCGACGTAGCCGGGCGGCGCGCCGACCAACCGCGCGACCGCGTGCGCCTCCGAGTACTCGGAGAGATCGAAGCGCACCAGGGCGTCCTCCGATCCGAACAACACGCGCGCGACCGCCTTCGCCGTCTCCGTCTTGCCGACGCCCGTCGGGCCCACCAACAGGAAGACGCCCTTGGGGCGCCGCCCGGCGAACCCGGCGGCATTGCGACGCACGACTTCGGCGATGCGCTGGATCGGGCGCTCGTGCCCGATGATCTCGCGACGGAGCAACGACTCCAGCGACAGCAATCGATCCCGATCCGATGAGAGCAACCGCTCGACCGGGACGTCCGCCTGCTCCGCGACGATCTGCGCGACGATGTCCTTCGACACCGTCCTCTGACTCGCGCGCGCGGCGCGGGAGCCGGCGAGATCGAGCACCGCGATCGACTTGTCCGGTTGGAACCGCTCCGCGATGTAGCGCGAGGTCAGATTCACCGCGGCGTCGATCGCCTCGTTCGAGTACTGCACCTCGTGGTGGTCCGCGTACGCCGGGAGGATCTGCGCGAGCATCGCCTTCGTCTCGGCGGGGTTCGGCTCCTTGATCAACACCGGCACGAAGCGCCGCGACAGCGCCGGGTCGCCCTCGATGTGTTTCTTGTACTCGTCGTAGGTCGTGGCCCCGACGCACGGGAAGCTCCCGCGCGCGAGCGCGCCCTTGAGTTCGTTCGCGGCGTCCTGCGGTCCGTCGCCCGCGGCGCCCGCGCCGACCAGCGTGTGCAGCTCGTCGAAGAACACGATGACGCGGCCCCGCGAGCGCTTCACCTCTTCCTTGAGGCCTTGCAGCTTCTCCGAGAACGAGCCGCGCAAGTGCGTGCCGACCAACAGGGCACCGACGTCCAATGCGATGACGATCTTCTCGCCGAGCTTCTTCGTGGGCGGGGCGTGGACGAGGCGCTCCGCGAGGCCCTCGACCACCGCGGTCTTGCCCACGCCCGGTTCGCCGACGAGGCACGGGTTGTTCGCGCGGCGTTTGCCGAGGATGTCGATCAGCGTGTCGACCTCCTGCTTGCGACCGACGAGGCGATCGAGCTCACCGCGCGCGGCCTCTGCCGAGAGGTTGCGGCCGAGGCTCGCGAGCCACGGGTAGCGATCGGGGTTGAGCAGCCAGGTCCGCGCGGGATCGTCCGAAGGGCTCGGCGAGATCGACGACTCCTCCGGTATCGGCGTGGGCTCCTCGACGACCGGCGGCGGCGGCGGCGCGGGCGGCTCCACCGACGCGGGCGTGAGCTTCGACGCCGGGACCACCTCCGAAGCGCGCTTCGCTTCCTCGCGGCGGCGGCGGCGATCGGACATCGGCGCGGGCGTGCGCGAAGGCTTCGTCACCGACGGCTGCACGAGCGGCGGCTTCCAGTTGATCGGGCGCCCGGCCGGGCCGATCGCGGAGCGCGCGTGGGGGCGCTGGGACACGGCGACGTCCGCCGACTCCTCGGCGTGACGCTTGCGACCGTAGCTCTCGTTCGAGAGCCAGCGCGGGACGGCGCCGGTGAGGATCGTGAGCGCGCGCGTGCGAAGGACCGCGAGCTTCTCGTTCGTTCCACTGAGGAGAATGAACGCGAGCGAGTCGCGCGCCCGGGTCATCGCGACGAGGACGTGGAGGCAGTCGACCTCGCGCGCGCCGCAGCTCGCGGCGACCTGCGCGGCGCGGTCGAGGATCTCGCGGACGGACTCCTTCGGTTCGCGGATCTTCGGATCGACGAGCTCGATCAGGCGGTCTTCGTCGATGTTGCGGTCGCGGAGGACGCGCTCGGCCTGGTTGCGAGACGTGAAGAACGCGAGCAGCAGGTGCGCGCTGGTCGGAGCGACTCCGGTGGCTTTGGCGATGTCTTCGGCTTCGTCGAGGACGACGAGGAGATCGGCGGCGGACGGTAGGGGACGGACGTCGTTCTTCTGGAGCATCGCGGGCGTCGCCGCGCTTTTACCTCACTGGTTTTTCCGAGACCAGGCTTCCTCGAACTGCGCCACGACCTTGTCCCGCTTCTCAGGGTTTCGATCCAAAACGACCGCCCGATCGTTTTGGAAGCCGATGCCCCAAGGCTCCAGGACGCGCGTCCACGCTTCGGTGAGCTCGGCCGCGGGGCGGTCGTGCAGCGCGACGTGCTCCGCGATGTACTGGTTCACGATGCGCGCGATCGAGTCGGTGACTTCGTTCGAGTTGGTGACGCCGCCGAAGAACACCGAGGCGTCCGTCCACTTCCCGGACTCGAGCGTGGCGTCGTGGAAGTTGGTGAGCGTGTCGCTCGACAGCTGGTAGATCAGCTCCTCCGGCAGGAGCGCGCGCGTGGCGAGGTAGTCGGCGCGCCAGCCGCTCCACGCCGGATCCGTCGGCGCTCGGCCGTCGAGGAACGCGGCGGCCCAGGCCGGAACGAACTGCGCGCAGACGTCGTAGAAGCGCTGCGCGTTCGCGGTGGCGACCGCGTCGTAGCCGGCGCGCGCGTAGAGCGGCGCACAGTCGATCGTGAGTCCCGCGGCGCGCGCGAGGACGAAGGTCGAGCTCGGGAGGTGCTGCGACTGCACGGCCATCTTCGCGACTTCGCGATCGACGCCGGCGTCGTCGAGCTCGGGGTGTGTGACGCGGACGAGCGCGCACGCCGAACGCCACATCTCCGGGTCGCCGTACGCGACCATCGTGTGGCTGACGAGCATCTTGTCGCCGGCGCTGAGGTGATCGAAGTCGGCGACCTTTGCGAAATACTTCGACCCGTCCACGCGCTTCATCGCGGGGAACAGCGGCGCGTTCTCGTCCATCGGGACGACCTTCACCGAGTCCGCGAGGGCCTGCGCGAAGGCGCGGATCGGATCCTTCGTATCCTCGAGCGTGTGGCAGAAGAGGTCTTCGATGTTGCCGGTGTTCGCCGGGTTGCGGCGGCGCTCGCCGAGGCGGAGCAAGTGTTCGGAGACGATGCGCTGTTGATCGCGCGAGAGCAGTCCGGACCGTTCGAACGCGAGGAGTCGCTCGTGGAAGCGAGCGATGCTGCCTTGGTGCTCGTCGCTGAGTGCGCGGAGCCGCTCCGAGAAGCGGTCGGACGCTCTGTGGCTGGGGCCGGTCATCGAGTGATCGAAGGGAACGCTGACCACTACAACTAACTCCGATGGTCCATCGTGTCGATATTCGAGCCTGCACCATCCGGCACACCTTGTGAGTGACCCGGGTCACGAGTCCCGCGAGGTCCTACGAAATGCGAATCCTCGCGGTGCACGGGCCGCTGCGTTAGCGTGACGAGCGATGGGTGAGCGCGCACCGCGGATCCTGTTGGGCGTCAGTGGGAGCATCGCGGCGTACAAGGCCGTCGAGCTGCTCCGGGCGCTCACGAAGGCGGGGGCCGAGGTCCAGATCGCGATGACGCGAGGCGCGCGCGCGTTCGTGCAGCCGCTCACGTTCGAGGCGATCAGCGGGCGCTCGGTGCTGAGCGATGTCCTCGCGGTCGAGCGCGGCGAGATCGGGCACGTGGAGCGCGCGCACGAGGTGGATCTGCTGCTCGTCGCGCCCGCATCGGCGAACGTGATCGCGCGGCTCGCGCACGGGATGGCCGACGATCCGGTCACCGCGATCGCGCTCTCGACCGAGGCCCCGAAGGCCTTCGCGCCGGCGATGGAGTCGGGGATGTGGCGCAACCCGGCCACCACCGCGAACGTCGCGACGCTCGAGGCGCGCGGATGGACCCGCATCGGGCCGGGCTCGGGCGCGCTCGCGTCGGGGCGGAGCGGTGTGGGGCGCATGGAGGAGCCGGCGGTGATCGCCGAGCGCGCGCTCGCGCTGTTCGGCGCGCGGGATCTCGCGGGGCGGCGGGTGGTGATCACGGCGGGGCCCACGTGGGAGCCGCTCGATCCGGTGCGGCTGCTGACGAACCGATCCACGGGCTCGATGGGGATCGCGATCGCGAACGCTGCGGCGCGGCGCGGCGCGGACGTGCAGCTCGTACTGGGCCCGACGCACCTGCGACCGTCGGCGGCGGTGACCGTGCATTCGGTGGAGACCGCGGAGCAGATGCTCGCGGCGGCGTCGGCGATCGACGACGTCGACGTGTTGATCGCGAGCGCGGCCGTGAGTGACTTCCGTCCGCGCGACGCGCGCGCGTCGAAGCTCAAACGCGGACACGCGGGCGCCGACGTCCTCGAGCTCGACGAGAACCCGGACGTCCTCGCGACGCTGTCCGCGCGGTGGCGCGCGACGCGCCCGGGGCTCGTCGTGGTGGGCTTCGCGGCGGAGACGGAGGACCTCGTCGACAACGCGCGCGAGAAGCTCGCGAAGAAGGGCTGCGATCTGGTCATCGGCAACGTGGTGGGCGCGGACCGGGGATTCGGCGCGGGCGACACGGAGGTCGTGGCGGTGCGCGCGGACGGCGAGCAGTCGTTCGGGCCGGCCTCGAAGGACGCCGTCGCGGAGTTCGTCCTTGATCAGGTGGTGCGCGTTGGGGAACAAACGCCCCGCGGATGAGCACGCCCTACGACGCCCTCACCGACATCGTTCGCCAGCTCGAGACGGAGCTGGAGTGGGCGATGCGCACCGGGATCGAGGTGGTGACGCCGAAGCCGCCGCCGAAGCGCGCGGCGCCGAGCGCCGACGTCGAAGCGCGCGCGGAGGATCGCGGGGGCGAGGCGACGCGTGGAGGTCGCGGTAGCGCGGACGATCGCGATCGCCGCGGGCCGTCGGGCGAGCGCGGTGAGGATCGGCGCTTCGACCGCGGCGGACCTTCGGGCGATCGCGCCGAAGATCGCGGTGGCCGGGACGACCGCGGCGGGCCCTCCGGCGGCTCGAACGACCGGCGCTTCGACCGCGGCGGACCTTCGGGCGATCGCGGTGGCGGCGACGACCGACGCTTCGATCGCGGCGGGCCCTCCGGTGGACACGGAGACGAGCGCGGTGGCCGGGACGATCGGGGCTTCGATCGCGGAGGTGATCGCGGCGGCCGCGACGACCGGCGCTTCGAGCGCGGCGGTCCTCGGGGCGGACGCGACGATCGCGGCGGTCCCCCTCGCGACGATCGCCGCGGGCCGGACAGCCGGGGCCCCCGCGAAGCGCGCCGCCCTCCCGACGATCGCGCGCCGGGCGCCCCCGCCGGACGCGAACCGCTCCACGTCCTGAACGAGGCGCTCTCGAACGCGCACGATCTCGACGCCGTCCGCCAAGTGCTCGGCGCCTGCACGCGCTGCAAGCTGCACGGGCAGGGCCGCCGTCAGATCGTGTTCGGCGTCGGCAACCCGCGCGCCGACATCATGTTCGTCGGCGAAGGCCCGGGCGCCGAAGAGGACCGCCGCGGCGAGCCGTTCGTCGGCAAGGCCGGGCAGCTCCTCACCCGCATCATCGAAGGCGGGATGGGGTTGAAGCGCGACGACGTCTACATCGCGAACATCGTGAAGTGCCGCCCGCCGCAGAACCGCGATCCCGAGCCGGACGAGGTCGAGTCGTGCGAGCCGTTCCTCAAGGCGCAGATCCGCGTCGTGCAGCCGAACGTGATCATCGCGCTCGGCCGCTACGCCGCGCAGACGCTCCTACGCGACAGCACCGCCATCACTCGGATGCGCGGCCGCTGGCGTGAGTACGAAGGCATCCCGCTGATGCCGACGTACCACCCGGCCTACCTGCTCAGGAACCCGGCCGAGAAGCGCCCCGTGTGGGCCGACATCCAAGGGGTGATGAAGCGCCTCGGCCTCGAGCTCCCGCCGTCCGGCCGCTGAACGCGTGACGGCGCTCGCCGCTTGCGCGAATCGCCGCGACTTGCCGATCATCGCGCTCGCGATGCGCCTCCGATCCTCCGCACTGCTCCTCCTCGCGCTCGCATGCTCCGGCGGCGGCGATGACGACACGCCGCCCGAGACCCCGGGCATCGCGCTCGCGTCGCTCTGCGACGAGCTCGTCGAGGCCGACTGCGCGCGCGCCGACAGCTGCGGCCTCTTCGCCGGCAGCCTCGATCGCGACGCGTGCGTGCGCCGTCAGCACGCGCTGTGGTGCGGACCGGCCGTCGCCGCGATCGCGTCCGCGGTCGACGATGGCACCGTCGATTACTTCGAGCTCGCCGCGCGCGACTGCCGCGCCGCCGTCGCCGCGCGCGCCTGCGACTTCGGCTTCGACTACGATCTCTTCGCGCTCCCCGCCTGCGTCGCGATGCTCGAGGCCAAGGGCCAGCAAGACCAGGACTGCCCCTTCGCCGAAGCGTGCGCCGACGGCTTCTGGTGCGACGCGCGCGCCGCGTGCCCCGGGACGTGCCGCGCCTTCCTGACGAGCAACACGCCGTGCGACCCCGGCGATCGCTGCGCCGAAGGGTTGTTCTGCGGCGTGACCTCGCGCCGTTGCCTCGCGCAGGTCGCGCTCGACGCGGTGTGCGAGCCGTCGATCGCCGGCAACAGCTGCCGGCCCGGCGGGTTCTGCGACTCCACCTCGCCCGGCGACCCCGTCTGCCGCCCGGTGCGCGGTCGCGGCGACGGCTGCCAGTCCGACTTCGAGTGCCTGGTCGGCGCGCGCTGCGTGCGCAACCGCTGCTCCACCGGCGAAGACGGCGACACCTGCCAGGCGGACGCCGACTGCATCGCGGGCCTCGTCTGCGGCGGCACGTCCTGCACCGCCCCGCTCGCGCCGGACGCCGCGTGCAATGGCCAGGTCGCGTGCCGCGCGGGCTACGTGTGCCTCGAGGACGTCTGCACCGCCGAGAAGGCGGCGGGCGAAGCCTGCATCGGCGACGACGAGTGCCTCCTCGGTCGCTGCGAAGGGGATCTCTGCGTGGACGCGTTCGATGATGGCGTGGCCTGTTCGATGTCGCGCGAGTGTCTCCCGGATCGGATGTGCGCCGACGTCTGCACGCCGATGCCGCGTTCTTGCGTGTGGTGAAGGCGTCCGTGCGCCGCTATGCTCGCGCGCCGTGAACGCGTGGCTCCAAGCGCTCGTCCTGGGGATCATCCAGGGGCTCACCGAGTTCCTCCCGGTCTCTTCCTCCGGGCACCTCGTGTTGTTCCAGCAGTGGCTCGGTGACGCCTTCTCCTTCAAGAACGAGGCGCTCGCGTTCGACCTCGCGCTGCACGTCGGGACGCTCATCCCGGTCCTCTACTTCTACCGCGCGGAGGTGAAGCGCATCGCGACCAGCGTGCTGAAGTTCGAGCGTGACGGCGACTTCAACACGGCGATGTACGTCGTCCTCGCGACGATCCCGACCGGCCTGATGGGCGTCCTCCTGAAGGATCACTTCGAGCAGATCTTTCACTCGGTGCGCGCGGTGTGCCTCGCGCTGCTGGTCACTGGAGGCCTCCTCATGGCGACCAAGTTCCTCGAGCGCGACCCGAGCCGCGCGCGCGCGATGACGCCGTGGATGGCGCTCGTCATCGGCGTCGCGCAGGGCCTCGCGATCACGCCGGGCATCAGCCGCTCCGGCACCACGATCGCCGTCGCGCTCATGCTCGGCGTCGCGCGCGAGCGCGCCGCGACCTTCTCCTTCCTCCTGTCGATCCCCGCCATCCTCGGCGCCGTGGTCCTCACCGCGAAGGACGGCGTGACGTTCGACACGGCCGCCCTCGGGCCCCTCGCCGTGGGCTTCTTCGCTGCGATGATCGTCGGTTACCTCGCCCTCGCGATGCTCGTCGCGCTCGTCAAGCGCGGCGGGCTCTACCGTTTCGCGTTCTACGTTTGGCCGGTAGCCATCGCCGGGCTCATACTCGATACGCTCTGAAGATCCGTTGCCATGCGTGCGGGCACGCGTTCGAAGCGCCCGCCGGGAGTGTCGAGGTCAAGTGCGGCGAGTGCGGCGCACGCATCACGCTCACCGCGATGGAGACGCGCGCGAAGCCGGTCACCGGCGAGCCCGTCGACGCCCACGCGCTCCTCGGTCGCACGCTCGGTGGCTATCGCCTCGACGCCGTGATCGGCGGCGGCGGGATGGGCATCGTCTTCGAAGCGTCGCGCACACCGGACGCCGCCTTCGCCGCCCCCGAGGTCGCCGCGGTGAAGGTGCTCTCCGCCGCGTTCGCGCGCGACCCCGACTTCGTCAAACGCTTCGAGCGCGAAGCCGACGCGCTCCTCGCGCTCGAGCACGACAACCTGATCCGCGTCCTCGGCAAGGGCGAGGACGACGGCCTGTACTTCTTCGTGATGGAGCGCTTCGCGGGCGAGGATCTGAGGAGCCTCATGTCGCGCGGCCCCGTCGACCGCGCGCTCGCCGCGCGCATCATCGCGCGCGCCGCCGCCGGACTCGCGCACGCGCACGAGCGCGGCGTGGTCCACCGCGACGTGAAGCCGGCGAACATCCTCGTGCGCCGCGAAGAGGGCGACTGCGTAGTGAAAGTCGTCGACTTCGGCGTCGCGCAGCTCGCCGCGCCCGACTACACACTCACTTCGCTCACGCACTCGAACCTGATCCTCGGCACCGTGAACTACATGTCCCCGGAGCAGCGCATCGACGCCGCGAACATCGATCGCCGCGCCGACATCTACGCGCTCGGCGTCGTCGCCTACGAGCTCCTCACCGGCCGCCTCCCGATCGGCGCCTTCGAGCCGCCGAGCCACCTCACCCGCGCGCTCTCCGGCGCGGTGGATCGCGTCGTGCTCTCCGCGCTGCGACGCGATCCGGATCAGCGGCCGGCGTCGGTGTCGCTGTTCGCGAACCGCCTGGAGTCCGCGCTCACGCCGTCGCGGAAGTGGATCGGCGCGACCGCGGCGCTCGCCGTCGCAGCGGCCGTGGCCGGCTTCGCGATCGCGGCGAACCGGCGCCCGGAGCTTGTGAAGGCGAAGACGGAGATCGCGGCGTCCACCGACGCGAAGTCACCGGAGCGCGCGCCCGAAGTCGCCGTGGAGGCGGTCTTCGAGCCTCAGTACGAGGCGACGGAGGCGCCGACGTGGGCGCCTCCTCCGGAGCTCGAGCAGGCGGCGGATCGCATCCGTCGCGACGTCGCGTTCCTCGACGCGCTGGGCACGAAGGCCACGAAGGACGTGAAGTCGAAGAACACGAAGACGAAGGCGGCGCTCCCGAAGACGACGAAGGAGCTCGTTCGGAAGAAGCCCGCCCCGAAGAAGAAGCGGTCGAAGCGATCGCTCGACACGGCCAAGAGCGCGAAGAGCCTCGCGCTCGATTGAACCGCGTTTCTACAAGCTGCTCTTGAGGTTCGGCGCCGGTTTGAACGCGACGGTCTTCGACGCGCCGATCTTGATCTCGACACCGGTGCGCGGGTTCCGACCGACACGCGCGGCGCGCTTGCGGAGCGTGAACGTCCCGAAGCCAGGATAAGCGAAGCGCTTCTCCTTCTTCACCGACTTCGCGATGTGGTCGAAGACTTCATCGACGAGCTGCCCGAGGGCTCGCTTGGAGAGGTCCTTCCCCGCCCCTTTTTGCAGCTTTTCGATGAGCTCCGCCTTGGTCATTCGCGCGCGCCTTCCCCAACTCTCGATGTCTGGATCAAGCTCGTCGTGAAACGAGCGTTGGCGAAACTAGGACCCACGTTTCGAACTGTCAACGTCTTCAGGATCCAAATATCGCGCAGACGAACCCGTGTACGTTCGGAACGTCGTCGCGCGTCCGTCCTTCGCGACGACCCACTCCGGCAACATCGTCACCTTCCCGAGTCCACCCGGTACGTCGACACAGAACTGCGGCACCGCGAGTCCGCTCATGTGTCCGCGGAGCCCGTCGATGATCTCGAGTCCCGTTGCGAGAGGCGTGCGAAAGTGTTCGATGCCCTCCGCCATGTCGCACTGGTGCAAGTAGTACGGCGTCACGCGCATGCGCACCAACCGTCGGTTCAGCGCCGCGATCGACTCGACGTCGTCGTTGATGCCGCGCAGCAACACGGTCTGGTTGTAGACGACGACGCCCGCGTCGATCAGCGCCGCACAGGCCGCCTCCGCCTCCGCGGTGCACTCCTTCACGTGGTTGAAGTGCGTCATCACGTAGACCGGTTTGTACTTCGACAGCACCGAGATCAATCGCGGCGTCACGCGCATCGGACACGTCACGGGCATACGCGTCCCGATGCGGACGAGGTCCACGTGCGGCGCGGAGCGAATCCGCTCCAGCATGTGATCGATCTGGTTGTCGCCGAGCATCAACGCGTCGCCGCCCGACACGATCACCTCGCGGATCTCGTCGTGCTCCGCGATGTACTCGAATGCCTCGTCGAGCAACGCGCGTGTCGACTGACGCTCGGTGCGACCGACGATCCGACGCCGCGTACAGAACCGGCAGTAGACCGGGCAGCGATCCGTCGACAGCAGCAGCACCCGGTCCGGGTAGCGATGCACGAGGTTCGGCACGACCTCGCGCGGCACCTCGCCGAGCGGGTCCGCGAGCTCGCCGATGCGCACCGTCGCCTCCTCCGGGCGCGGCACGATCTGGCGGCGAATCGGGCAGCTCGGATCGCGTGGATCCGCCAGCGCCGCGTAGTACGGCGTCACGCCGAACCGGAACACCGACCGCGTGCGCGCGAACCCTTCGCGCTCTTCGTCGGTGAGCTCGAAGACGCGCGCCAGCCCCTCGACGTCGTCGATGCGGTTCTTGACCTGCCAGCTCCACGACGCGAACGCGTCGTCCGACACTTCTGGGAACGCGCGCCGCACGCCCTGCGATCAAGGACGCCGCGCTCGCCGAGTCAAGCGCTTCACCGCTCGGCGATGAACGTCGTGCCGTTCTGCGCATAGGTGAGCTGCGCGCCGTCGACACAATAGGGGAACGTGAGCTCGCCGGCCGAGTTCGGCTCGAGCACGAACTGCTCGCCGTCGAGCTCGTACTCGCCGTCCTGGGTGAACGCGATCGGTCCGTCGTAGTTGCAGTCGCAGCCGCCGGACGCGTTGTCCTCGCACGTCGCCTCGCCCCCGAGCACGACCGCCAACACCCCGGCGGACTGCACACAAGACGTCGGCCGACAGAAGCTCGGGATCGTGAAGTCCGCGTCGACGTCGAGCGCCTGCGAGACGGTGTACGCCATGCGCGTCTCGTCGAAGCTCAGCCGGCCCGTGCCGACGATGTCCGCGGTCTGCACGAGCGCGCCGGGGCAGGAGTCCTGCAGCTCGCGCTCGAACCAACCGCCGCCGCAGACCTCCATCAGCGTCCAGCTCCCGCCGAGCGCGCCGCCGCACGCGTCGGCGAGGCCCCAGCCCGGGAGGCAGCTCGCGGGGCCGCCATCCGGGGATGGGGTGGCGCCGCCATCGCGCGCTCCGGAGTCCACCGCGCCGCCGTCCGCGGCGCAGGACCCGCCTCGCTCACACGCGAACCGGGGCTCCGTCAGATCGCGGTCGACCGAACACCCGGCGATCCCGAACACACACGCGAGCGCCCACCAACGCATGACTCTCCGTACCGCGCCTTCACCTGACCGGGGCGCGTGTGACGGCCGCACGTGTCACTTGGACTTGTCACTCTGGATCGCGGCTTCGATCTCGGCGAGCTTCGCCTCGTAGTTCTCGTCGGTGATCTCCGCCGCGACGTCCGCCTCGAAGTCGGCCTCGGTCGGGATCGCTTCGGGCGCGACCGGCGTCGCCGTGTTCGCGACCCGAGGCTCCGCCTCGTCCGGACACCCGGCGAGCCACACCGTGGCGAGCAACGCCCAACCCCAACGCTTCATCGCTTCGCTCCCCGGTTCTGCTCGCCGTGCTTCATGAGCCACAGCGAGTGACGCACGCGCTCCTCTTGGCGCGCGGTCTCGACGCGCTCGGTCAGCGCGCCGTTGTCGTGGGCGACGGCGAGGGCCTCGATCCGATCCAGCTTCGCCATGCGCTTCACGTGCCGCTCGATCGCCGCCTTTACGTCCGGGCCGACCTCACCGTTGCGCAGCGCCTTGCTGACCATCTCTGCGCGTCGCGCGCGGATCTCCTTGGCGTGCGCGGGCGTGCGCGACGCGATGCGCTCACGTGCGGCCGCGAGCCGCGGATCGGGCTTCGCCGCCTCGGGCTCCGCTCCCACGCCTTCGGCGGACGCCGGCTCCGCGGCCTTGCTCGGCTTCGCGCCCTTGGTCGGCTTCGCGGTCTTCAGTGCGCCGACCCCGTCCGGGCCGCGCTTCGCGTTGTCCGCGTCGAGCATCGGCCCCGGCGATCGCTTCGCCTTCGGACCCGGGAGGTTCGGGCGCACCTGCGACGGCTTCACGGGCTCCTGCGCGACAACGGACGCGGGCATGGCCAATGCGATGGCCAGGACGACAGCTCTTCTCACAACGCCTCCGGGAGCAGCGGCGACGGATCCGAGACGCTCGTCACCCACAGCTGATGCACCGCGCGCGTCGCCGCGATGTGCAGCAGGTGCCGCGCCTCGCGCATCGCCGGGTACGTGTTCGTGTTCACCTCGGCGAGCACGACGTAGTCGTACTCGAGGCCCTTGATCTGCGTGACGTCCACGACGTCGATGCCCGGCGCGAACGTGAAGTCCTTCCCGTAGACACGACGCAGCGACGGGACCTCCGACTTCTTCAGCCCCGCGTAGTAGATGTCGGCCTGCGCCGCGTAGCGCGAGACCACCGCGATGTTCGCCTTGCGCTCGCGGAGCACGAGGCTCCTCAGCGACTCGCCGAGGAACGCGATCGCCTCGCCGGTCGACCCGAACACGAACTGCTCCACCGGCGCGCCGGTGCGCGGGACGATCGGCGCCTCCGGATCCGCGAGCGGCCCGAGCACGTGCCGCGCGAAGTCCACGATCTGCTGCGTCGACCGGTAGCTGATACGGAGCTGGTCGATCGTGACGCCGGAGATCCCGACGTCCTCGAGCATCGCCTCCCAGGTGTCGAAGCCGTTGTCGAAGATCAGCTTCTGCGCGGTGTCGCCCGCGAGCGTCATGCTCTCGCGCTTGGTGAGCGCGCCGCGCAGCACGCCGATGTCGGTCGGCGAGA
This sequence comes from bacterium, assembly GCA_030426505.1. Taxonomy (GTDB): domain Bacteria; phylum Myxococcota; class Kuafuiibacteriia; order Kuafuiibacteriales; family Kuafuiibacteriaceae; genus JAUHYN01. The sequence goes on from JAUHYN010000055.1 coordinate 14,769, forward strand.
GGTCCTGCGCTTCGTCGACGATCACGTGTTCGTAGCTCACCGTACGGTTGCTCCCCGCGATCGGGAGGCCACCGTACTTGAGCTGCGTGAGCTTCAACAGGAGCGCGTCGTCGTGTTCGTCGAGGCGGCCGTACGGGAGGTCTTCGTCGAGCTGCCGGCCGTCGATGCCGACGTCGTAGTCCTCGTCGTTCGCGTCGCGCGACTCGCGCGGCGCGGTGAAGCCGAGCTGGCGCTCCGCCTCCTCGCGCGCCTTCGTGTCGGCGCCGCGGCCCTCGTCGCCGTCGCCCTTCGACGAAGGCTCGTCCTCGCACTGCATCCCGACCCACTTCACGAGCTCGTCGATGTCTTCGCGCGAGGCGCCGCCCTTCTTCTGGAGGACACCTTCGGAGATCAGCTTGCGATCGGTGAGGAGGTCGGCCCACGCCGCGTGGACGTCGCCCGCCGCGGAGCGCGCGCGTCGCAGCGCGCCGAGCATCGCGTTCTTGCTCTTGTTCGTGACGCCGGCCCGGGACGCCGCCGCTCCGTTGAGCCACTTCGACATCTCGCGGATGCGCGGCAGCAGCGCGAGCTTCGCGATGCCGTCCCACTTGTCGACGACCGCGTTGCGCGCCGGAGCGTCCGCGCGCTTCGCGAGCTGGTCGCGGACGTCGTCCGCTTCGCGCTCGACGCCGCGCTCGAGGACGTTCAACACGCCCGGGTGCTTCTTCAGCTTCGCGACCGCCGCGGGGACGTCGCGCACGTACTTCTGCTTGAGCTCGGGGAGGACCTTCTTACGGGTCTTCTTCATCCAGTCCTCGAGCGTCACGACCTGCGTGCCCGCGACGTCGAGTGACGGGAGGACCCGCGAGATGTACTCGGTGAGCGGCGCGCTCTTCACGACCACCGCCATCTTCTTCGCCGAGAACGTCGCCGGATCCGCGAAGTGCAGATACGCCGCGCGGTG
>JAUHYN010001149.1 GCA_030426505.1 bacterium
GCGACGCGCCGCTACCCAACGGCGCGAACGGAGACGGCTCGGGTGCCGCCTCCGCGAAGCGCGACACGCCGCCACAGAACGGCGCGCTCGCCGACGGCTCGGGCGCCGCCGCGAAGGAGCGCTCCGCCGCGAACCAACGCGACGTCGCGAAGGCGACCGCGGGCGCCAAGAAGCGCGCGCCGCCGCCGCCGCCCGAGGCTCCGGCTCCGAAGCCCCCGCCCGACCCGTTCGCGTACGACGCGAGCGATCCCGCATCCGTCGTCCGCGCGGCGAAGGCGCTCGAAGCGGCCGCGTCGCGCCTCGCCGCGAACGACGCGCGCACCTCGATCACCCGGTGCGCTTCGCTCGCCGCGATGCGCGCCGCCGCGCCCGAGCTCGAGGCCTGCCTGAAGCGCTTCCGCGCCGCTCAGTGAACGGTCACCGCTTGCGCGGGCGCCGAATCCCGTACTTCGTGAGCTTCGTCGTCAGCGTGCGTCGCCCGATCCCGAGCAGCGCCGCCGCGCGCGTCTGGTTACCCGCGGTCTTCTCGAGCGCGTCCAGGATCCGCTGACGCTCCGCCTGATCCTCCGAAGTCGCCTCGCCGACCAGCGGCAGCGACATCTTCTCCATCGGCAGGTGCTCCGGCTCGATCCGATCCCCGGTCGTCAACAACGCCGCGCGCTCGATCGCGTTCTTCAGCTCGCGCACGTTCCCGGGCCACGCGTACGACGTCAACAGCTCGGTCGCGCCCTCCGAGAGCTCGAGGGGCGGCTCGATGTCGAGGTCCGCCGACGCCTGCGCGACGAAGCGCTCCGCCAACGCTTCGATCTCGAGCGGGCGCTCGCGCAGCGGCGGCACGGCGAGCGCCGCGCCGTTCAACCGGAAGTACACGTCCTGCCGGAATGTCCCCTTCAAGACCTCCGCCTCCAGGTCGCGGTTCGTCGCGGACACGAAGCGGACGTCGATCGCGATCGGCGCTCGCCCGCCCACGCGCATCACCTGCCGCTGCTCCAACACGCGGAGCAACTTGGCTTGCGTCGACAGCGGCATCTCCCCGAGCTCGTCGAGCATCACGGTCCCGCCTTGCGCCGACTCGAGCAACCCGGCGCGCTGTTCGGTCGCGCCGGTGAACGCGCCGCGCTCGTGACCGAACAACTCGCTCTCGAGCAACGTGTCCGAGAGCGCCGCGCAGTTGAGGCGGAGGAACGGCCGATGCCGCCGCGGCGACGCGCGGTGAATCGCTTCGGCGACGACCTCCTTGCCGACGCCGGTCTCGCCGAGCAGCAGGACGCTGATCGTCCCGCGCGCGACACGTTCGACGACGCGGTACAGATCGATCATCCGCGGGTCCGCGACGATCCGATCCGCGGGCGCTTCGGTGCGCGGCCCGAGCACACGCCGACACGCCGTCTCGAGCAACTCGTCCACGCTCCGCCCGTCCGCCGGGAAGGTCGCCGCGCCGCACCGCGTCCCCGCGTGACCCGCTAGGCGGCGCTCGATCGCGACGAGTGTCTTCGCGTCGCGCACGATCGCTTCCAACTCACCCGTGGCGTAGCTCCCGACGAGGTCCGCGTCGCCGAGCTCGGCGAGCGCGGTCGCCGCGTCGACGTCGTCCCCGAGGTGGACGCGCAACACCGTGAACGTGTCCTTGGCTGCCGCCGCGCGGGTGCAGAGCTCTTCGAGGCGCGCCTCGAAGTAGCCGTGCGTCGCGAGCCGCCGCGCCTTCGGCGGCGCGTGGGACGCCTGGATCAGGCACGCCGTCTCGCCGACCTCGAAGAGCTGGCCGGGTTCGATTCGGACCGGCTGCCCGGGAGCGAGCGCGCGCCCCTCGAACCGCGTGCCGTTGCGACTCCCGAGGTCCTCGACCCGGACGCCGTCGTCGTCGACCGTGACGCGCGCGTGCTCCCGCGAGATGAGCGCGTGGTCGACGAAGACGTCGCAGGCGTCGTCGCGCCCGATGGTCAGCGCGCCCTGGGGCGGGAGCGGGTGCGTGGACACGACGTCGTCGCCGATCACCACCAAGCGGAGGCGACGGCTCTCTTGCCGTCGAGCCTCGAACTGCGAGCGATCGATGGTCCGCTCGGTCTCGTCCTCGTGACGCATGCGCCGACGATACTACTGTAGCGGGCCGCGGAACGCGCGACCGGTCATCGTAACGAACCACGGCGTCCCGTCGGCGCTGAAACCGCCGCGCCACGGCGTGTCCTCGAGACGGAACAGGTCGTCGCTCCCCAAGAAGTGGACGCCGCCCTCGTGGATGACGAGCGTCCGCGCGCCGTCGCGCGTCACGCGGAGCGCTGCGCCGAGCGTGTACGGGAGCGCCGCGGGCGGCGCGGAGAAGCGATCCCCGTCCACACCACACGGTCCGCCCTCGCACGGTCCGAAGCTCCAGACGCGCGGGACGTTCTGGCCATCGTTGCCGGTCGTGAGCAGGAGGGTGTCGGGGCAGGTCGGCGTCACCGAGGTGAACGAGTGGGGCTTTGCGGGCATGGGGACGAAGTCCACGCGGGTCGCGGTGAGCGGCTCCGCGTAGACGTCGACGCGGAGCAGGACGTCGTCGCAGCCGACCGCCCACGCCGAACCGCCCCAGGCGCCCACGCCGCGCAACACGTCCGTGGGGCCATTGCTGAACCCGCACCCGAACGGCTGGCCCGGCGGGCCCTCGACGTCGTCCGACTCCGGATCGTCCCACTCGATCCGTACACGTCGAGTCTCGCCGTCATCGACGACGAACAGGCCCCCCGAGCTGTCGACGAGCACCACCGCGCCGGAGGCGACGACCGCGAGGTCGCGGACATCGGCCACGTCGATCGATTGGCCTTCGTCGAGCCAGATCTCCCCGTCGGTCCGTCGCAAGCGGACGCCTCCCGGATCGCGAACGGCTGCGAGGATCGCGTCGCCGGTCCGAACCGCCGCGACGATCGTCGACGTACTCGATGACGCCAACGCGCGCGTGCCCCCGCCGAGGATGTTGATGGTCCCGTTGCGATTCAGAGCGAACGTCTCGCCGCCGAGCGAGACGCGGCGCT
>JAUHYN010000056.1 GCA_030426505.1 bacterium
CCCTGCGGACCCGTCGGTCCTGTCGGTCCGGACGGCCCCGCGGGTCCGAGCAGCCCACGATCGCCGACCGGCCCCGTCGCACCGGTCGGACCCGCCGGGCCGGTCGCGCCGGTCGGTCCGACGGCGCCCGCGGGGCCCTCCGGCCCGGTCGGACCCGTGGGCCCGCCGATGTTGGCGACCGGTCCGATCCACTCGCCGGTCTCGACGTCGACCAGCGGCTGCCCGCCGACCTCCAGCCCGCCAGCGACCTGCGCGCGGAAGGCGTACGGCACGCTGCCGAGCGGTTCGCGGGGCGTGAACTCTTCGCCGTCGTCGAGCGCGATGCCGACCCAGCGCACGGTGCCGTCGAAGGTCTCGGGCGCGAGCGCGGTCGTCGCGCCGAGCACGACCTTGTAGTAGCCCGCCGAATCCAACTCGACGGTGAGTCGTTCGGTCCACAGCGCGTCGCCGCTTTCGGCGTCGGCGTAGATCGAGAACGTGACGTCGTGCGCGCCGGTGAGCGGCGCGTCGTCGGCGTCGCTGAAGTGGCCCTCGGCGACCAGCGAGGCAGGAATCTGCGCCATCGCCGACACAGGAGCGGTAGCACAGAGGAGCGCTACGGTGAGTGTCCTCGGGTTCATCATGGTCCTCTCGCGGTGGAGCGATGGGTCGTCACGGCCGGGACCGCGACCCGACCGCGGTGTCGATGGCCCGCGTTGTCCGTTTGGACGTGACCGCCGATCGGAGCCGGCGTGACGACTTCGACGATCGCCGGAGTGCAGCGCCCGTCGGTGCAGACGTCGTCGCCCGCGCACGTGTCCGCGTTGCGGCACTCGACGCACGTCGCCTCGCAGACCTCGGACGCGCACGCGGAGTCGTCGGCGCACACCTCGCCGAGCGCCAAGCGATCCGGCGGGCGCGCGGGATCGAACTGGCAGCTCGCCGTCACGAGGGCGAAGCCGATGACCAAGAACAGGCGCGACATCCGAACGGTCTCTCGACTCCCAGAGATACCACGGACGGTCGAGTGCTTTCGAACTCCTGGCCGTCGCACTGTAGGCTCCGCGCGATGACGAGCGCCGTAGACCGCGGGCCTCCACGGGGGCCGATGAGGCGGTCCCTCGCCGTCGTGCTCGTCGCGCTGTCGCTCGGGAGCGCCGCGTGCGGGGCGACCGGGCAGTACTTCTACGGTTTCACGGAGCGACAGACCCGGACCACGCAGCGCACGCGATCGGTTCGCGTCGAGCGCCCGACCGGAGCCCGCGTGGAGCGCGTCGACGCCGAGGGCCGGACGACGCCGGTGCCGGGCGCGGTGGACATCCTGTCGTTCGATATCGAGGAGACCGTCGAAGTCCCGCGTTCGAGGGTACCCATGTACATTGGTACCGCGCTCGACCTCGTCGGGGTGTTCGGGTTCGGGTGGGCGCTCCGCAACCACGACGACGACGACACCCGCGGCCCGCTGATCTACGGCTTCGGGTACTCGGTCGCGGCGTTCATCGGCGACCTCGCGTTCTCGGTCTACTACTCGACGAAGACCGAGCCGGAGATCGTCGCGTACGCGCCAGTCGCGCCGAAGCCGATGACCTACTACGGGCACCTCGGCGAGGAGACCCGTCGGGCGCGCGTCGACGTGACGATGCAGGACACCGTCGCGCTCGACTTCGCGCGCCCCGCCGAACCGACGGACGCATTACAGGCGCGGGCGGACGCGGAGCCGATCGAGCCCGGGGGCCCGCGGCTCGCGGAGCCGGAGCCGGCGTTCTATCCCCGGAAGAAGCCGCCGCCGCCGCCCGAAGAGTCCTGGTACGGCTGGCAGCTCCTCCCGCTCGACATCCTCGCGGTGTCCACGCTGATCTACGCGACGAAGGAGGGCGACCTCCGCCTCGCGGGGCTCGCGGCGACCGTAAACCTGGCCAGCGGTCCGTTGATTCACCTCGCGCACGGCCGCGCGGAGACCGCGGGCGGCAGCCTCGGCCTGCGGGCGGGGCCGGCGCTCGGGGCCGCGGCGCTCGGAGCGGTGGTCGGGTTCCTCGTGTCGCCGATCCTCTTCGCCTACGGCGCGGAACAATCGCTCCTCGAGATCATGGGGACGGCGGCGCTGTACCTCGGCGCGTACGGGTTCGTGATCGGCGCGCCGGTCGTCGCGTTGCTCGACGCGGCCGCGCTCGGGTGGGAGGTCGACGAGGACGAGGACGAGGCGCCGGCGGTGCAGATCGTCCCGAGCGCGGGGCGCACGGTCGACGGCGCGGCGACGTTCGGGATCGCTGGACGGTTTTGAGAGCGCTTGCAGCGAACAGCGCTCAGCTCGCAGTGAGATCTCCTGGACTGAGGCTGAGACCAGGCGAGCTGCCGTTACATCGGCTCGAGGTCGGGGTGGACTCGGCGCGGCGGCGGCGGCGGTTCGACGGGGACGCGCTCGAGCGCGCCGTCGATCGTCGCGTGCGACGGGTCGAGCGTGATCGTGCGCGGCGTGTAGCCCTCGGCTTCGAGGCGCACGGCGCGGGGCGCTTCGACTTCGAACGGGCCGGGCGCCGATCCAATCCGCGTGTCGGTCTCGGCGTCGAACACCGCCGTGCCCTCGGGGGCGCCGACGATCGAGACGCGCGTCGGCGGCGTGGGCGTGACGACCGGCGCGGCGACGGGCGCCGGCTTGGACTCGGGGGACCACAGCGCGGCCACACCCACGCCCACGATCACCATCGCGGCGGCGGCGAACGGGAGGAGGCGTCGCGGCGGCGCGGGCGGTTCTTTCGCGATCTTCGTGGGCGCGCTCGTGATCTCCGGCGGACTCGTGAGCGCCGGCGGACTCGCGAGCGCCTCCACCCCCGCGCCCAGATCGGGAGGCCGATCCTCGGCCCGCTTCGCCAACAGCCCGAGGAGCACGGCGTCGACGTGGGAAGACAGCTCCGGCGCGCGCCGTGACGGCGGATCCGGGTCGACCTGCAAGTGCTTCATCATCGTCGCGACGCTCGATGTCCCCTCGAACGGGCGCGTCCCGGTGAGCAGCTCGTACGCGAGCACGCCGAACGCGTAGGCGTCGGTGCGCGCGTCCACGTCCTTCCCCTCGATCTGCTCCGGCGCCATGTACGCGGGCGTACCCACGGTCTGCCCGGTCTCGGTGCGGTGATCGGTCGCGCGCTTCGGCGCGAGCAGCTTCGCGATACCGAAGTCGAGGAGCCGCGGACCGCCGGGTCCGATCATCACGTTCGCGGGCTTGAGATCGCGATGCACGATCCCCGCGGCGTGCGCGGCGTCGAGCGCCGAAGCGATCCCCGCGAGGATCGGGATCGCAGCCTCGAGCGAGAGGCGCCCGTGTGAAGCGAGGTGCGCGTCCAGCGTCTCGCCGTCCACGAAGTCCATCAGGCAGTAGAAGGCGCCGCGCTCCGTCCGCCCGAAGCCGAACGCGCCGACGATCCCCGCGTGCCCGATCGCGTTCACCGCGCGCGCCTCGGTGATGAAGCGGGAGACGTGGTGCGGGTCGCGCGACAGCGTCGGGTCGAGGACCTTCACGGCCGCGCGCTTGTCGATGACTGGATGCACGGCGCGGTACACCACGCCGAACGCGCCCGCGCCGACGCGCGCCTCCACGACGTAGTCCTGCAGCGTCGTCCCCGGCGTGAGCTCGGTGGAGACCGCGTCGAAGAGGCCCACGGCGCCGCCGTCGACGAAGTCGTCCGCGCCGTCGTCCGCGGCGAGGAGCGCTTCGACTTCGCGGCGCAGCTCGGGATCTTCCGCCTCCGCGAGGACGCGCTCACGCGCGTCGCCGTCCACGTCGGCGGCGCGCTCGAAGAGCGCCTGCACGCGCTGCCACCGCTCGGGTGTCACGGCGTGGACTCTATCAGAACGGCGTCGCCGGTTCGGGGGGAGGGAGGTACGTGGGGGGCGGCGGGATCTCGGGCTCGTCGAACAGCCACATCACGCCGCCGACCACGCCGAGCACGACGGCCGAGGAGAACAGAACGACCGACGTGGTACGGAGCGTGTTCCGCTCGCGGACGTCGCCGTTGTAGTCCTCGAGCACTTCGGGATCGATGTTCGCCGAACCGCGCATCGCGTCGACGCCGCTCGCTTCGGACTCGGCGAGCAGCGCGGCGACCACCGCGATCACGCCGGCTGCCGCGAGCCCGCCGCTCGTGACGAGCACGACGTTCGCCGCCTCGCGGCGCGGCGTCGGCTCGAACTCGAGGACGCGCTTCATCGCTTCGTCGCGCTCGGCTTCGATCTCCTCCGTGACGAGCGCGTGGCCGCGCAGGCGCGCGTCGATGCGGTGGGGGCCGGGCGGGACGCCGAGCTCGAACGCCAGCGGCGCTTCGCCGATGCGCACGCCGTCGACGAAGATCTCCGCGCCGGGCTCGGCCTCCAGCGCGAGGCGCGCGGGTCGCGGCTCCAACACGATCTGCACGGGCGTGAGGCGGTTCGGCGCGGCGTCGATCTCGAGGCGCGCGGGCCGGTAGCCCGGCGCCTCTGCGGTCACGACGTGGCGGCCCGCGGAGACCGGGGCGACCGTCGGAGCGCGCGTCGCGGCCGCGCCGTCCACCGCCACCTCGGCGTCGGCGCCTTCGGTGTAGAGGAAGAGCTCCGTCGCCGGCGGCGGGGGTGGCGGGGGCTCGAGCGCCTGTTTCAGGACGTCCGTGCGCTCGAGCCGGAACAGCGCGACCTCGAGCGCCTGGATCTGCTCTACGGCGTCCGGTCTGCGGCGCCCGTTCGGGTCGGCCGACAGGTAGGCGCGGAACAGCTCGTAGGCGCGCTCGGCGCGCTCGGGATCCCGGTCGACGAAGAACTGTCGTCGGTAGGCTTGCGCGAGCGAGAACGTGAGCGCGGGGGAGTCGACCAGCGCGTCGGCCTCTTCGAACGCGCGGATCGCTTCGGCGTAGCGGCCGCGTTCATAGGCGATGCTCCCCGCGCGGAAGAAGCGCCGCGCGCGGACCATGTCGTCGTCGGCTGCGTGCGCGACGGCGGGGAGCGCGAGCGCGAAGAGCAACACGAGCGCCCTCATCGCGGAACCGTCCGGAACACGAAGACGCCCTGGCCGAGGAGGAGGACGAGGTCTTCGAGGGCGTCGCCGTCCACGCGACCGGCGCGCAGGTGTGCGTCGCCGACGTCTTCGTAGTCGAGCGGCGCGGTCAGTGGGGCGGGCGATGCGAAGAGCGCGTCTTCCTCTTCGTCGTAGTCGATCGTGAAGAGGCCGTCGTCCGTGTACACGGCGACCTCCGGCGGGACGTCGTCGTCCACGTCGATCAGCGTCGCCGATCGCACGCGCAGCGCGCCGAGCACGCGCTCGGGCGGCTTCGAGAACACGACCTCGTTGCCGTCGGCGCGCGGGTTCCAGAACACGAAGACGCTCCCTCGGTCGTCTTCGGTCGCGAAGTGGATCAGCCACTCGTCCGCGCCGTTGTCGTCGAGATCGCCGAGCTCGAGCTGCGTGGGTCGGCCGGGCGGGGCTTCGACGGTGGCCGCGGAGAAGCGGCCACCTTCGTCGCGCTCGAGGTACAGCAACGTGGCGGGGCCGTCGCAGCCCTCGGCCCCGTCGATGCCCACGACCGCGCCGCCGCTCTCCACGCGCGCGACGCCGAGCAACGCACACTCCGTCGAGAACGCACCGAGCGCGACCGAGGCCGTCTCGACGGGGCCGCCGAAGTCGAGGTCGTCGCCCGCGACGAACCACGCTCGGCCTCCGTCGAGTGCGACGACGTCCGGCGTCTCCGCTTCTTCGTCGTAGAGGCGGCCGGACGCGACGGCGAACGGGCGATCCGTCGCGCCGTCGAGAGCGATCGGGGAGAGCAACGAGCGGCGCGCGGTGCCGAGGAGCGTGGTGACGAGCGGTGCCTCGGTCTCGTGGACCACGAGGACGTCGTGGATGCGATCCACGTTGAGGCCGGAGCCGGCGCGCGTGACGCTCGCGTCGATCGAGGTGATGTACTCGAAGCTCGTCACTGTCGCGCCGTCCTCCAGCGGGGCTTCGGCGCCGCCGTAGAGGACGAGCACGGCGTCCTCTTCGTCGCGCGTGCGCTCGATGAGCAAAACGTCGTCCACGCCGTCGCCGTCGAAGTCGCCGACGTGCAGATCGCGGGGGAGTGACACGTTCGGGATCGGCGCGCTCGTGAAGGCGCCCGGGGTGACTTGCCTGAGGAGGCGGAGGTCGACCGCGTCGCAGCCCGCGCGCAAGGAGCGCGTCGTGACGACGACGTCGTCGAGCCCGTCGCGATCGAAGTCGCCGACGATCGCTTCGGCCCACGCGTCACCGCGTGCGCGGGTGTAGACGCGCTCGAAACCCGAAGACGTGGAGAAGTAGATCCCGTCCTCGGTGACGATGTCCGCCGGGCCATCGCCGCCTTGCAGGCGCGCGGCTTCGAGCACGAAGCGCTCGCCGCTACACGCGCGGGCTTGGTCGTCGGCGAGCTCGTCGAGCGAGGCGTACCGATCGTCGATCGCGAGCGCGTCGAAGGACGGCCCGCGGGCGACGGCGACGGTCTGATCCGCGAGCGAGACGACGAGGTCGATCTCGCCATCTCCGTCCGGGGCGCGCGCGAAGTCGATCGACTGGACATCGGCGGGCGCCGTGAACCGCGCGACGTTCGCGAGCGCGATGCACCCGCTGGTGCCGATCGCAGTGGTGCCGATCGTGATGGCGTCCTCGAACGCGATTGCCACGAGGCGCGCGCCCGACGCGAGGCGGAGCGAAGTGAGGTCTACGAACGTGCCGCTCGATCCGATCGTCGAGGTGTTCGCGAACGGCGCGACGCACCCCGGTGTCCCGAAGGCCACGCGGGCGGCGCCGTCGCGTTCGAGGAGGAACATCTCGTCGTCGAGGCCGTCGTCGGCGTCGAAGCGGATCGATCGCAGCGCGAGGAGGCTGTCGCCGGGTTCGAGCGTGAGCGCGGTGCGCGCGCCGACGGCGGAGACCAAGCGATCGCGCTCTTCCTCGAGGACATGCACGACCGGCTGCGCGGCGCGGCCGGCGACGCGAGACACGCTCGGGAAGATCAGCGCGGAGCGCGCGTCGTCGATCGGCGCGCTGGTGATCGCGCCGCGCGCGGCGTCGAAGGTGGCGAGGAAGCGGACGGGCGACGGGTCGTCCTCGTCGAGCGACCACAGCGTCAGGTCGCCCTCCAGGCGCACGGCGAGCTCGGCGGCTTCGTCGCCGACGAAGTCCTCGACCACGAAGTCGTCGGCGCGGAGGATCCGGACGGGCTCGTCGTCGAACTCGAACGCGCCGGAGGGCGGGCGGCAGATCCGATCCTCGAAGCAGCCCCAGCCGTCGGGGCACGACGCGCCGCCACCGCACAGGTAACGGCACGCGCCGAAGAAGCCGGGCGCGCCACACGCGAGGTCTTCGCCGAGGTCGGGGTCGGCGACGAGGTCACAGTCCTCGCGGGGGGCCTCGACGACGTTGTTCCCGCAGACGTCCGGTTCGACGACCGCGAGGTCGGCGCAGGCCGTGGCGAGGAACAGGACGAGCGGTATTCGGGTCCTCATCGGCGGATCCGGGGCTTCGACCCGGACGCCGGGACTCTACCACCTCGAAGTTTTTTCCCACGGGGTGATCACTTTCGCGGTCGGACCCGGCGTCGGGGGGCATGAAGAAGCTCATCACCACGATCACCACCTCCCTCCTCCTCGCGGCCTGCGGCGGGAGCGACACCGACCTCGAGACCGCGTTCTGCATCGGGCTCGGCCAAGAGGCCTCGGCCACGGCGACGGCCGCCGCGGCCGCGGCCGACGCGCCCACCGTCGCGCTCGGCGACCAGCGCACCGACCTCGAGCTGGTCCCCGTCGATGGCGGTCAGGGCGGCGCGATCGTCTTCGTCGCCGACGAGGAAGGCTTCTTCGCCTTCGGGTTGGGCGAGGACGTGCCGCTGAAGATCACGGACGCGTCGGGCGCCGACGTGCCGCTCGTGGAGTCGGTGCGGGGCAGCGAGATGTGTACCGAGCTCGCGGTTCGGCACACGGCCGAGCTGCGCGCCGCGCCCTACACGCTGACCTTCGGTCCGTCGTCCACGACCACGCTCCCGATCGTCGCGGAAGAGAGCGACGACGACGTCACGCCGTAGACGGTGGGGCGATGCGCCTGCTACTCGATACTCCGTGGCCGGTGACGTGACTCAGGTGCTGAAGGCCGTGAGTACGAAGGAACCCGGCGCCTCCGATCGACTCCTCGCGTTGGTCTACGATCACCTCCGCAAGATCGCGCAGCGCCGCATGAACGCGGAGCGCGCCGGCCACACGCTCGACGCCACCGCCCTGGTCCACGAGGCCTACATGAAGCTCGTGCAGCAGGACCAGGTGGACTGGAAGAACCGCGCCCACTTCTACTCGGTCGCCGCCATGGCGATGCGGCGCGTCCTCATCAACTACGCCGAGGCCCGGCGCGCGGAGAAGCGCGGAGGCGGCGCGGCGCTCGCCACGTTCGACGAACAGGCCTTCGGGGGCGCGCTCCCCGCCGAGCGTCTGCTCGATCTGGACGAAGCGCTCGGGCGGCTCGCGGCGATGAGCGCGCGTCAGGCCAAGGTGGTGGAGTACCAGTTCTTCGGGGGCCTCACGCACGAGGAGATCGCGGAGGTCCTCGGCGTGTCCGTCCCCACGGTGCGGCGCGACTGGCGGGTGGCGCGGGCCTGGCTGAGCAACGAGCTCGCGTCGTGAAGAAAAAGATCGATCGGTGTGATCACTTCGGGCGCGGGTTCCGGCGTCCTGGATCATGAAGACCCAAGTCTCCCTCGCACTCCTCCTCCTCCTCGCGGCCGCCTGTTCGGGCTCCGACGGCGACACGGTCGCGGTCCCGCTCGTGCCCTACGAGGCGCCCGCGGATCGCATCGACCCCGTCGCCGCCCGTGACTTCGACGACGCGGCGTTCAGGATGCTCGGGCAAGCGCGCGTGGAGCGGCGCCGCGCGCTGCCGACCACGGGCGAAGCGCGCTACGTCTCGGCCGCGCTCGGGGACGACGGCGCCGACGGCTCGAAGGCGAGCCCGTGGAAGACGCTCCAGCACGCGGTCGACGAAGTCTCGCCCGGCACGACGATCTGGGTCGACGCGAGCGGCGACTACGCGGGCGGGCTCGAGATCTCGTCGAGCGGCGAGGAGGGCGCGTTCATCGTCGTCGCGGGTGACCCGTCCGGGCCTCGTCCGCGGATCACGGGCGCGGCGGACGCCACTTCGATCGTCGACATCTCCGCGAGCTGGATCGTGTTCGCCGGGTTCGAGTTGGCGCATCACCAGCGCGGCTCCCTCGAGGACGACACGATCGGGATCGAGATCGAGGCGCGCGACGAAGACCTCGATCACGTCTTCGTGTTCGACAACGTCATCCACGACATCGGCCCCGGCGTGATCGACCAGGCCGAGTGCTACTACAACGGGCACGGCATCATCGCGCAGGCCGAAGGGCGCAAGATCTCGGGGCTGTGGATCGACGGCAACGAGCTGTACGACCTCTACGTGGGGCACAGCGAAGTGGTCGTGGTGAACGGCAACGTCGACGGGTTCCGCATCACGAACAACTACGTCCACGACGTGAACAACATCGCGATCGACATCATCGGCTACGAGAAGAACTCGACCGAGACCGCGCGCAACGGGCTCGTCGCGGACAACATCGTGCTCGACGCGTCGAACTACTGGCCCTACTGCTCGCGCGGCAACTGCACGTACCCCGCGGGGGACGAGTCGTCGGACGGCATCTACGTGGACGGCGGCGCGGACCTGATCATCGAGTTCAACGTCGTCGGCCGCGCCGACCACGGCATCGAGCTGCAGTCCGAGAACGGCGAGCTGATCCGCAACACCGAGGTCCGCTTCAACGTCGTCTTCAACAGCAACTACAAGAACTTCACGCTGGGCGACGCCGAGGGCTCCTCGGAGCACGACAACGTGTTCTTCGACGACCCGCGCCTCGAGGATCCGCAGTTCGCGACGTGCCGTGAGTGAGGTGACGCTACGGCGCGAGGCGCACGGCCGTCGCCGTCCCGTGGATGTGGCACACGCTGCCCGCCTGCGTGTCCGCGAGGGTCACGTTGATGAAGTTCACGTCCACGCGCCCCGCCGACGGGACGTAGTCACGCACGACGAGCGTCCCTCCGATCGGGTCCGGCGCGTTCCCGATGATCACGTCGGTGTCGGTCGACATGTTGGTCCACGTCGTCCCGCCGATCACGAGGTTCACCACTTCACCGCTCTGGATGCGGTGCTGCGTGGAGAGCGTCTTCGTCCCGGCCCCGTCCAGGTCGAACTGCAGGCTGCTCGTGAGCACGTGCGCGTCGACCGAGCCGATCGCGATCGAGCCGTTGTAGCTGACGACGATCTCGCCACCGAAGTCCGCCGGGCACCCCACGAAGCTGAGCCCGACCGTCGCTGCCGGCGGGCCGGCGTCGCGCGGTGGGGCGGTCCCGCCGTCGCGGGGCGGGGGCGTCCCGGCGTCCCGGCCGGGTCCGGCGTCGCGCGCGGGGCCGGCGTCGCGGGCGCCCGCGTCCACTGCGCCGGCGTCCGTCGTGCTCGCGCCGCCGTCCGTGGTATCCGCGCCGGCGTCGAGGCCCGCGGCGTCCACCGACGAGGCGCCGCCGTCGGTGGGCCGGAAGACGCCGTTCCCTCCTCCGTTCCCCCCGCCGCCGCGGGAGCGATCCTCGAGACAGCCCGAGGCCGCGACGAGCGCGAGAGCGAGGAGGAGGCGGCGGACCGGCACGCGCCGTTGTACGTCGGCCTCGCGCGGATCTTCCCCCCGCTCGCGTGAGATCCGCCGCGACGCGGATGGCCGCGCGCGGGGACTCCGTGCTCGGATCGACTTCGATGCGCCGCGTCGCCCTCGGCCTCTGCCTCGCCCTCGTCGCCTGCGGCGAGCCCTATCCCGAATCCGGCCCCGACGGCGGGCGCGACGCGGGTCGCTTCTTCGTCCGCGACAGCGGCGCCGTGCCGGAGGACGGCGGCGCCGAGGATGCGGGCGCGGCGGACTCCGGCGAGATCGATCGCGACGGCGGCGAGGCCCCGCGCGACGCCGGGCCGCGCGACGGCGGGCCCGAGGTCGCGATGTGCGCGGTCTCCGGGACGGCAGGTTCCTGCGTCGACGTACTCGAGTGTGGCGCCGCCGAGTTCCGCGGCGTGTGCGCGGGCGGCCTGCGCGATACGTGCTGCGTCGAGGTGAAGGACGCGTGCAGCGTCGACGGCGCGCCCGGCGTCTGCATCGACGTCGGCGCGTGTCCCTTCACGTCCACGCCGGGGCGCTGCCCGGGCGGCGCCAATATCCAGTGCTGCACGAACACGGAGCTCGCGTGTGTGCCGTCCGTGCATCGCTTCGAGAACACCGGCTTGGAAGAGGAGGTGTGGGATCCGAGCTGCCCCGCCGGGATGGTGCGCGTCGACAGCTTCTGCATCGACAAGTTCGAGGCTTCGGTCGTCGGCATCGACAACCTCGGCAACTTCCTCGAGCAGCACTCGCCGTACCACAACCCCGGAGCGACGCTGATCGCCGCGCGCTCCGTCGCGTTCGCGGTGCCGCAGGGCTACATCGATCAGGTCCGCGCTACGCAGGCGTGCGCCAACGCGGGCAAGCGGCTCTGCACGAACGCCGAGTGGCTGCGCGCGTGTCGCGGCGCGGGCGATCGCGTCTATCCGTACGGGAACGCACGCGAGGACGGTCGCTGCAACGACGCGCGAGTTCTTCGGGACGAACGAGCCGTGGGTGTTCAACGAGATCGACAACGCGTGCATCAATCAGATCCCGCAGAGCGTCGCGCTCACCGGCGCGCACCCGGACTGCGTCACGGAGGAGGGCGTCGTCGACATGATGGGCAACCTGCACGAGTGGACGTCGGACCCCACCGGCACGTTCCGCGGCGGCTTCTACGTCGACACCTTCCGCAACGGCGAGGGCTGCCTGTACGCGACCACCGCGCACAACACGCAGCACTGGGACTATTCGACGGGCTTCCGCTGCTGCGCCGACTGAGTCTCGTCGAACGGGATCGTGAGCGAGTAGATCGATCCGTCGAGCGCGCTCTTCACCGGGTAGCCGAGCTTGTGGAACACGCGCAGCATCGGCGCGTTCACCGCGAGGACGTCGGCGACGAAGCCTTCGATTCCGTTGCCCTGCGCGATCGCGGCGAGGTGGTGGAGGAGCGCGGTGCCGATCCCTTGGCCCTGCCAGTCGTCGCGCAGCAGGAACGCGGCGTCGGCGAACTCGGATCGATCGTCCTTGTGGTAGCGACCGACGCCGATGATCTCCGGTTCCTGTTCGCCCTCGCGCACTTCGACGACGATCGCGATGTTGTCGTCGTCGTCCACGTCCAGGTAGCGCAGGCGTTGGTGGTCGTGCATCGCGACCATCGACGACATGAAGCGCTTGTAGATCGTGTCCGGCGACAGCCGATAGAAGAGGTCCGACAGCTTCTGCGCGTCCGCGATCTCGATCGGGCGGAACAAGACTTCGCGCCCGTTCTTGGCGGTGATCGTCGCGCGGTGGAGCCCCGCGCGCGTGCGCTTGGGCGTGAACTGCTCGGCGAAGACGTAGCGGCGCTCCTTCGCCGCGGCGAGGAGCTCTTCGCGGTGGTCGGGGTGCGCGATCGAGATCAGCGCCATCGCGCGCTCACGGATCGTCTTCCCGAAGAGGTCGGCGATGCCGTACTCGGTGACGACGTAGTGGACGTCGCCGCGTGAGGTCACGACGCCGGCACCCGGCGAGAGCGACGCGGCGATGCGGCTGATCTCACCGCCCTTCGCGGTGGAGCGCATCGCGATGATCGGCGTGCCGCCGGGGCACATCGACGCGCCGCGGATGAAGTCGACCTGTCCGCCGATGCCCGAGTAGAAGCGCGTGCCGATCGAGTCGGCGCAGACCTGGCCGGTGAAGTCGATCTGGAGCGCGCCGTTGATCGCGACCATCTTGTGTTGCTTCGCGACCTGGAGCGGGTCGTTCACGTAGTCGGACGCGTGGAACTCGAATGCCGGGTTGCGATCGATGAAGTCGTACGTGTGCTGCGTCCCGAAGGAGAACGACGCGACGGACTTCCCGGGGTGCATCGTCGCGTACTTGCCGGTGACGTTGCCGTTCTCCACGAGATCGACGCCGCCGTCCGGGAGCATCTCGGTCCACACCGCGAGGTCCTTCTTGTCGAGGAGTGACGCGCAGACGGCGTCCGGGATCTGGCCGATGCCGAGCTGGAGCGTGGAGCGGTCTTCCACGAGCGACGCGACGAGCCGGCCGATCTCCAGCGACACCTCGTCGGAGGGATCGCGGTCGAGCGTAATGAGGGGCGCGTCGCGGTGGACCCAGGCGTCGATGCGATCGGCGTGGATGAAGCCGCTCCCGAAGAGGACTGGCATCCGCGGGTTCACTTCGGCGATCACGAGCGAGGCGCTGTCGACCGCGGCGCGCACGATGTCGACGGAGACGCCGAGGTTCACGTAGCCGAAGCGGTCGGGCGGCGAGACTTGGATGAGCGCGACGTCGACCGGGAAGCGGCGGCGACGGATCAGCTCGGGGATCTGGGAGAGGAACACCGGCGTGTAGTCGGCGCGGCCCTCGTGGACGGCTTCGCGAACGTTGGGTCCGATGAAGAACGCGTTGTGACGGAAGCGGTCCTTGTACTTCGCCTCGACGTAGGGCGCGGGGCCGAGCGTGAGGAGGTGCGCGATCGGGTTGTCCGAGAAGCGGTGCTCCTCGGCGACGAGCGCCTCGACCAGGGACACCGGCTCGGCGGCGCCGGAGCCGATGAGGATGTGCTGGCCCCGGCCGATCATCGCGATCGCCTCCGCCGGGGTCTTCTGCTTCGAGTCCATCGCGGCCGAGGCTAGCTCATATCGGTCGCCGGACGGCGCCCCTTTGCGGCGTACACGATCCGAATGGGCGCGCGGTGGTCGCGACGGTTACGATCTCGTGTCGTCGGTTCGGGGGCCGCGTCACCGGTCCGGAATCGACGCGCGCGGGCGGCGGACGGGTCGCCACGGCACGGCGCTTGCGGTACTCGCGAGGTATGAAGAACCCGCGCACGATCGTCGTCGGCACCGACTTCACGAAGCTGTCGGAGGTGGCGGTGCGCACCGCATTCGCCCTCGCGGGCCGGCTCGGCGCCGAGCGCGTCCACGTGGTCCACGTGCTCGACAAGTCGACGCTGCGGAGGCCCTATCCGTTCACGTTCCCCGAGGCGGATCTGGAGCGCATGGAGGCGCGGCGCGAGGCGCGCGCGCGGGAGCGGATCGCCGAGATCACTTCGGACGACTTCGAGGTCACGCACGAGGTGCGCCGTGGGATCCCGTCGCGTGATCTCCCGGAGGCCGCGAAGGACGCAGGGCTCCTCGTCGTCGCGAGCCACGGTTACGGGAGCGTGCGTCGCGCGCTGCTCGGGAGCGTCGCGGCCGGCTGCGTCCGCGCGGCGCGGTGCCCGGTGCTGGTCGTCGGCCCCGGCCGGACGCCCGAGCGGTTCGACACGGTGGTCGCGGCCGTCGACATGTCCGAGGTCTCGAAGGACGTCGTCGATCTCGCGACCACCTACGTCGACGCGGACGGGCGGGTCGAGATCGTCAGCTGCATCGAGGTCCCACTGGTGATCGCGGGCGAGCAGATCCACCTGAAGTCGATCACCGACTCGGAGGCCATGGAGAAGGCGCGCAAGGGCGCCATCGAAGCGCTCGTCCCGCCCGAGGCCGCCGAGCGCGTCCGGATCGACGTGCTGGAGAAGGCGCCGGTCGCGAACGTGATCCTCGAGACCGCGGAGCTGCTCGAGGCGGATCTGATCGTCCTCGGTTCGAGCGGGCACAACGCGTGGCACCGGATGATCCTCGGCTCCACGGCCTCCCGCGTGGTGAGCCACGCCCCGTGCCCGGTCCTGGTGGTGCCGGCCGGGAAGTGAACCGCTCCGGCGCGCGTTGCGCGTGAGGTAGGATCACGGGCGTGTCGAAGTTGAGGCCATCGCGGGACCGCCTCGTCGGGCTCGTCTTCGGCGGCGTGTTCGCCGCGCTGTTCCTCACGCTCGGCGTCCACATCGTCCTGCGACTGCTCGCCGATGACCCACCGGGGGTCGGCGATCGCGCGCCCCCATTCGTGCTCGACAGCCCGATCGACGGCGAGCGCGTCTCGACCGCGTCGCTGGCGGGCATGGTGCTCCTCGTCGACTTCTGGGAGACGACCTGCGTCGGGTGCGTCGGCGCGACGCCGAAGCTCAATCGGCTCTTCGAGAAGTACGCGGACCGTGGGTTCCTCGTCCTCGGCGTGAACCGCGAGCCCGGCGAGGAAGAGCGCGTGCGCGCCTTCGTCGCGGAGCGTTCCATTCAGTATCCCGTGGTGGTGGACCCGGGGTTCGTCTCCGAGCAGTACGGCATCTACGCGACGCCGACCGTGATCCTCATCGGCGGCGACGGCGTGATCCGCGCGAAGCACCAAGGCCCCGTGACGGAGGAGACGCTCACGAAGGAGATCGAGGCGGCGCTCGACGCGTCACGGCCGGACGTGAAGGTGGGTGAGGGCTACAGGCACTCGGTGCCGTGGAGGATGACCTCGCCATTGGAGGCGACGCCGACCGACAGCGCGATCTCCTCGGCGACTTCGCCCTCCGCGGTGTCGAGCACGTAGAAGACCTTGATCGTCTTCAGCGTGTTGTTCGACTCGGCCGTGAGGAGGAGCTCGGTCTCGGTCGTGGTGGCCTCGGCGGCCACCGGCACCGTGCGGTCGGGTTGGAACGTCGCGCCGCCGATCGCGGTGATCACC
>JAUHYN010000057.1 GCA_030426505.1 bacterium
CACCGCGATGGCGCGTTGGTCGAACCCGGCGACGGTGGAGCGGGCGTAGCGGAGCCGGACGCGGTCGCCGGGCTCGATCGGGATCGTGACGATCGGGATGGAGGCGATGGCGATCGTCGCGGTGCTCACGACGGGGTCGCAGCCGGTGAGGAAGAGGCGCGTCTCGTTGCCGCTCTTTCGGGTGTTCGCGACGTCGCAGGTCGCGTCGAGCTCGAGCGCGCCGGTGCCGGGGGCGTCGGTCGCGATCTCCAGCGAGACGCCGGCCGGCATGTCGGTCGCGAGGCAGTCGTCCGGGATCGGCGGCGCCGGGTCCGGTTCGCCGGAGCAGGCCGCGAGGAGGAGCGACGCGGCGAGGAGGCGACGAGCGGACACGGCCAACACGATACCGCGCTCGGGGGCGTTCGGGTGTCGGCCGTGTTCGTGTGATCGCGCGGGCGGAGATCGCGCGGCTGCGCGCCTACGACTTCACCGCCTCGACCAACCCGTCGAGGCACCCGATCCAGCCGCGCTCGTGATCCTCGTACGCGGCCTCGTCGACGATGCGCTCGTGGACGACGACGACCTCGGTCTCCTCGCCCGCTTCCTCGAAGCGCACGGTCACGCGCTCCTCGGGCGCCTCGGGATCGATGCGCCAGGTGTAGACGAGCTCCTTCCGCGGCGTGATGCGCTCGAACGTGCCGGCGATCCACACGGTGCGCCCGTCGGGGCCGCGGTTGCCGATGCGGTAGGCGCCGCCCACGCGCAGGTCGACCTCCACGCCGACGCACTGCACGCCCTTCGGGCCCCACCACTGTTCGAGCTGCGCCGGCGTGGTCCACGCCTCGAAGAGCCGCGCCGCGGAGGCGCGGATGCGGCGACGCACGATCAGGTTCAACGACTCCATTCAGTCCTCCTCGACGAACGCGGCGAGCGACGCGAGCTGATCGCCCCAGAAGCGGCGGTAGTACGACAGCCACGCGTCGGCGTCCTCGAGGGGCGCGGCGTCCAGGGCGCACTCGTGGACGCGCCCGTCGATCGAACGCGACACCAACCCCGCGCGCTCGAGGACACGCACGTGTTTGGAGACGGCGGGCAGCGACATCTCGAACGGCTCCGCGAGCTCGGTGACGCGCGCCGGGCCCGCCGCGAGGCGCGCGAGGAGCGCGCGGCGCGTGCGATCGCCGAGCGCGGAGAAGATCGCGTCGAGGCGGTCGTCGTTCGAGGGTCGTCGTTTGGCCCTTGCCATCTCGGTAGAGATCATTAAACCATATGGTTTAATATGTCGACTACGAATCCCACCCACACCATTCACCAGGAGATCGAGATCGCGGCGCCGCCGGCGCGTGTGTACGAGGCGTTGATCGACTCGGCGCAGCACGCGGAGTTC
The DNA here is from genome assembly GCA_030426505.1 of bacterium. GTDB lineage: Bacteria > Myxococcota > Kuafuiibacteriia > Kuafuiibacteriales > Kuafuiibacteriaceae > JAUHYN01. Next base: position 1,367 of record JAUHYN010000057.1, read on the forward strand.
ACCGGCGCGCCCGCCGAGATCAGTCGCGAGGCGGGCGGGGCGTTCTCCTGTCACGGCGGCGCGATCAGCGGTCGCAACATCGAGCTCGTCGAGAACGAGCGCATCGTTCAGGCGTGGCGCGTCGGCAACTGGGACGCCGGCCACTACTCGGTGATCCGTGTCCAACTCGAGCCGAGCGGAGAAGGCACGAAGCTCGTCCTCGACCACGCCGGCTATCCGGAAGGGCAGGGCGAGCACCTCGCGGGTGGGTGGCACGAGCGCTACTGGGGGCCGCTCGCGTCCTACGTCGCGCGCGGAAGCTGATGCGCCCTCGCCCGTCCGCTCGTGTCGGGCGCCCCCTCGTGCTACGAGACTCCTCAGTTGCTCCGCACGCTCCACATCTACTTCGCGCTCGTCGCACTCCTCTTCGCGACCGCGACCGCGTGCAAGGCGACGCAGATCGAGGACAAGACGCTCCCGATCGTCGTCTACTACGCGCTCCCTGGCTGACCGGCTTGCGCCAAGATTTCGGCCGCGGTCAGCGGCTTGCGTGACGAGGGGACCTACAACGGCAAGGTGCGGTTCTACGTGGTCGAAGTGACCTCGGAGGCGATCCGCAAGGAGGTCGAGAGCTGGGAAGGCCTCGGCAACCACGGCCTCGTCGGGACCAGCGCTTCGCGCGAGCTGAAGGTCATGCTCCCGGGCCACGAGTTCGGGCGTTCGTCGATCATCAAGAAGGTCGACGAGCTGATCGCGGCGACGAAGACGCGCTGAACCACGGCGCCACCGTGGGGAGTCGACCGCGCTGAGGAAGGCGTCGGTCGATCACTGCACGCGGGTGAGGAGGAGCGCGCCGAGGTAGCCGAAGCGCCCGGTGCCCGCGGGGCTCACCGTCACGGCGATCTGCACGCGGCCGTTCGTCGGCGCGACGTCTTCGAACACGATCGTGTTCGAAGTGTTGTTCGACACCTCGAGGTCCTGCGTCGCGCCGCCGATTCGGTAGCGGGTGAGGCGGCCGTTCCCGCCGTCGTCGCCGACGCGGCTCGCGAAGAGCGTCACGTCGTAGGCGCCGTCGGCGAGGCCGCCGACCAGGACGCCGGCCTCCCGTTGGAGCGCCGCTTCGTGGCCCGCGAACGAGCCGACCCAGAACGTGTCGGAGCTGACCTCGGCGGGCCAGCCGAGTGTGTTGTCGCTGCGACCGCCGTCCTGTTCGCCATCGAAGCCGTAGGTCGAGACGATGACGCTGGTCGGGGCGCCCGCGACGGTCGGGATCGGGCCGGCGGCCGAGCCGCGGTCGAGGAGGCCGGGCCACGTGGCGTCCTCGACGGTGCCGACGTCGAGGCGGACGGTCTCGCCGACGTCGAACGGGATGCCCTCCGCGATCGGGGTGGGGCGCGTCTGTCCGGTGATCGCGTCGGCGGTGGTCTGGAGGTCCGTCGCGACGTCCGGCGCGACACCGATCGGGATGAGGCCGAGGGCGCTGCGCCCGTAGATCGTCGAGAAGATCACGAGCGCGTTGAGGTACTGACCCGCGGCGTTCGCGTGGTAGTCGTCCGCCGCGTGCAGGCGCGGCTCGCCGCCCGCGAGCGACAGCTCCCATGCGTCTCCGACGGGCGCGACCGTGACGTCGACCGGGATCGTCGCGTTCATCGGGATGTAGTTGTCGGCCGCGTCGAAGTAGTGCGTGCGGAGCTGCGCCTGCATGTCGGCCGGATCGGCGAACGTGCCCGGGTAGAACGCGTGCGCGGGGTGCCGCGCCCAGGTCTCGTAGAGGAACACGCGGCACATCGGGTTCGCGGTGCGCGCGCGGTCGTGGAACCAGGTCGCGTCGTCCTTGAAGGCGGCCGGGTCACCCGCCGAGTCGGTCGGGCGCGTGCTGAGGTCTTGCAGGACGACGGCGTCCCAGCCCTCGTCGATCCGCGGCGGCGCGGCCTCGGCGCTCGTGTCGTTGCGATGGAACCCGAGGCTCTGCCCGCCCACCGCGCGGTAGTCGACGTTCGGCTCCGGGAACCCGGCCGCGACCGCGAGCGCGTGGACGAGATCCGGGACCGGGCCCTGCAACGTGAAGCTGTTGCCGACGAAGAAGATCGAAGCGGGCGGCGGCGGGCCTCCGTCGGGCGGCGGGCCGCCGTCGCGCTCGACGCCGGAGTCCGGCGTGCCGGCGTCCTCGGGGGTGCCGGCGTCGGCGGGCGCGCCGGCGTCGTCCTCGGTGCCGGCGTCGGCGGTCGCGTCCGGTTTCGGCCGCGCGTCCCTCGGGCCCGCGTCGCGGCCGGCGTCCCGGAACCCGGCGTCGCGGACGGGCGTGAGGTCGTAGTCGGGCCCGCCGCAGCCGGCGGTGAGGGCGAGGGCGAACGTCAGCGCGGTGAGGGCGCGTGACGGGCTGGTGATGCGGGCGAGCACCGGGAGGAGAGGATACCGGAGGCCGCAGCAATCGGGGACCGCCCCACCGCCTCTCCCGAGCCCGAGCCCGGGTCAGGAGTCCGGGCAAGCGATGCCGACCTCGACTGACGCCCCCGCTTCAATCCAGCGCCGCCAGCTCCCGCTCCAACGCCTCCCGCGCCTCCCCCGCCTCGACGACCTCCGGCTCCACGACCTCCTCGTCCCGCCGCCGCCGCGCCCGGTAGCCGACGAAGCCCACGATCCCGAGGCCCCCCGCCACACACAGGTACGGCACGATCCACATCGTCTGGTACCGCCCCTGGCTGGTGTCCACCGCGAGCACCTCCGGCCCGTACGTCTTCACGTACGCGGCGACGATCGACTCCTCGTCCATGCCCTTCGCGACGGCGGCCTGGATGATCCGCCGGTTCGTCCGCGCCCAGCCGCACGGGCCCTCTTCGTCGATGGTCGCGAGCCGGCAGTCCGGGCACAGCGAGATCAGCCGGGACCCTGCCCGGTGCGCGACCTCCTTGTGCGCGTGCGACAGAGACTCCCCGTCGTCGAGGTCCACCCCGAGCGCCCGCACGATCGGGTCGATCGAAGGCGCCCGATCCGGGCGCGCCGCGTAGGCGGACGACGAGAAGAAGACGACGGCGAGGACGAGCGCGCGGACCACACGACCAGAGGCCTGGCGCGCGCGTTTCATTCCCCCTGCGACATCGAGCCGCAGCGCTCCACGATCTTCCGCTCCACGAGCCACAGCCGATCCTGCCCCCAGGTCACGAACGACCGCTCGCCGTCCTTCACCACGAACGACGGCACCCCCCACACGCCGGCCGCCAACATCGCGTCCTGGTTCGCCTCGATCACCGCCCGCCACGCGTCCGTCCCGAGGTGCTCGCGCGCCGCCTCCCACGACAGCCCGGCGCGCTCCACGACCACGCGCAGCCCAAAGTCCGAGCCGGTGTCGATCCCCTCCGCCCACGCGCCCCGCGCGAACGACTCCAGGAGCGCTTCGCCGCGCCCCTCCGACTCCGCCCACGGATATAGTGAATAGACCCGCTCGGTCGGCTCGTAGAGCGGGTCCGCGATGCGCCCGAACGGGATCGATTGCCGGCGCGCCTCGCGCGCGGCGTCGAGCAACAGGTAGAACCGCTTCGTGCGCGGGACGGGCAAGCCGCGCATCACCATCGGCAACACCGGTCGCACCGTCAGCTCGATCGGGAGCCGCTCCCGCCACGCCAACACGCGCGGGATCGACAGGTACGAGTACGGGCTCCGGACCGAGAGGAACACCTCGACCTCGACGCGACGATCGCTCGAGACCGACAGCCCCTCGGCGGGCGGCGCGATGAGCGGCGCCTGCGCTTCGCCGAGCCCCAACCCCTGCAGCCGCGCCTCGAGGAAGTGCAGCCGATCCACGGCCCAGTACCACTCGCCCCCGTAGCAGAACATCGCGCCGAGGTAGTGCCCGAGCTTGCGTCGCTCGGCTTCGCCCTTGGCGAGATCGACCGCCGCCTCTTCGAACGGGACGTCGTCGAGCGAACCGTCGCCGAACAACGCGCGCCCCACGAGCCGCGCGCCCTCCGCGAAGCGCCCCGCCGCGATCGCCCCGGCGAGCAGTCGCTGCGCGCGCGGGACGGCGTCCGGTGGCGCGGGGTGGCGCGGCGCGTTCAGCCCGAGGTGCGGCGCGATGTCGGCGGCGTCCTTCTGCGCGAACGCCTCGAGTCGCGCTCGGTCCGGCGCGGCCTCGTCGGGCGGCGGACCGACCAACCACGGCACGAGCTCCACGTCGTAGCGCTCGACGAACCGCTCGAGCACCTGCGCGATCAGGTAGCCGTACGGGTCGTCGACCTGATGGAAGTAGTGGACCCGGTGGGGCGCGCCCACCACCCGCCGCCGCTTCTCGTTGAAGCCTCGCCGCAGCTCGAGGAGCCGCTCGCTCGTGATCGCCGCGGCGATCGGCGGGAGCAGACGACGCGTGAGCATCCCCATGCCACCGAACGCACCACGTTTTCCGGCCTGGCGCTACGCGTGCGCCGATCGTCTGTGGATCGTGCAAGTCCGAAGCGCTATCAACCTCCCTGGTGGGGGCCGAGGCACACGACGAAGCGCTCGAGGCGCGGTTGCGTGCGATCGACCCCGTCGTCCGGCAGACGATCGCCGACGATCCGCTCGCGACGATTCGCCCCGGCCTCGAGGCCTACGACACCTCCGAGCGCGACGCCTACGCCTCGCTGATCGACGCCCTCAAGAAGGACGCCGGCGGTCACTACTACGCGCACTTCGGCGGGACGCTCGGGCAGGGCGCGATGGGCCTCGTCCGCGTCGCGGTGCAGCCGCGCCTCGAACGCGAAGTCGCGGTGAAGGTGCTCCGCGACGATCACAAGGACGACGCGTCCACCCTCCGCCTCCTCCAGGAGGCGTGGGTCACCGGCATCCTCGAACACCCGAACATCGTCCCCGTCCACGAGATCGCCGTCGACCCGGACGGCTTCCCGCAGGTCGTGCTCAAGCGCATCCGCGGTCGTCGCTGGAACGACCTGATGCACGACGCGAACATCCTCGAAGCGAACATCGAGACGCAGGACGCCTTCGAGTGGAACCTCGGCACGCTCATGACGGTGTGCGACGCCATCGAACACGCGCACCGCCGCGGCATCATCCACCGCGACATCAAACCCGAGAACGTGATGATCGGTGAGTTCGGCGAGGTCTACCTCGTGGATTGGGGCATCGCCGTCAGCACGCGCGACGAAGATCGCAAACGCATCCAGCTCGCGCAGGACGTCAAAGAGATGTCCGGCACGCCCGGGTACATGTCGCCCGAGCAGGTGCAGCCCGTTCACCCGATCTCGATCCTCACGGACGTCTACCTGCTCGGGTCCACGCTCTACGAGATCATCGTCGGCCGCGCGCCGCACAGCGGGCCCGATCTCAAGGCGCTCGTGCGCAACGTCCTGAAGAGCGACCCCGACTACCCGACGGAGGCGCCGCCGGAGCTCGTCGCGATCGCGCGGCGCGCGATGGCGCCCGATCCGGAAGATCGCTTCGCGAGCGCGCTCGAGTTCAAGCAAGCGATCCAGCGCTTCCTCGACGGCCGCGGTTCGGCGCGCATCTGCTTCCGCGCGTCGATGCGGTTGTCGGAGCTGGAGGCGGTCGTCGAGGACACGGACGGCTCGCGCGCGGGGCGCCGCGCGAAGATCTACGATCTGTGGGGCGCGTGTCGCTTCGGGTTCATGCAAGCGCTCGAAGAGCGACCGGACAACGAGGTCGCGCGCAACGGCCTCGTCCGCGCGACCACCGTCGTGGCGCGGTTCGAGCTCGCGGACGGCAACGTCGACGTCGCGGAGCGCCTCGCGCTCGGCCTCGAAGGCGAGCAGGGCGAAGCGCTCCAAGACGAGATCCGCCGCGCGCGCAGGAAGAAGCACCGCCGCGAAGAGGAGCTCGAGGCATTGCGCCGCGATCGCGATCCGCGTGTCGGTCAGCGCGCGCGTGCCACGCTCGGCGCGATCCTCGGCGTGGTGTTCACGGTCGCGCCGCTCGCACCGTACATCCTCGAGGTCACCGGGCGCGAGCGGCTCCTCTCCACGACCTTCGGCACCGCCCTGTTCCTCGCGGGCGGCGCGATGCTGGCGCTATGGAAGCGCGAGGAGATGACCGCGTCCGCGCTCAACCGCGGGCTGCTCGGGACGATCTTCCTGACGCTCCTCGCGGGCATCCTCACCGACGTCCTGATCTTCTTCGCGGGCGCCGAAGCGTGGATCGCGAGCGCGATGCGCTTCTTCCTCTGGATGATCGTCACCGCGATGATCTCGATCGCCCTCGACACGAAGCTGTGGCCGTCCGCGGTCGGTTACCTCGTGGGCTTCATCGTCGCGGTGCTGTGGCCGAGCGCGGTGTTCCCGATGATGTCGATCGCGAACCTCACGTTCCTCGTGAACGTGTTGTGGGCGTGGTGGCCGCGCGACCGCGAGCGGGCGGATTCGTCGATTCGCTGATCTCGACGCTTACGTCTTCAGGCCCGCGCGGATCATGCGGAGCGCCTCTTCGAGCATGCCTTCGTTGAACGGCGCGTGCGCTTCCTTGTGTTTGTCGGCGCCGGAGACCGCGAACACCGCGAACAGCGTGAGGCCGACGACCGAGAGCATCGCCTGAGGGTTGGCGTCCTTCGCGAGTGCGCCGTCGTCCTGGAGTCGCTTCAGGGCGTCGCCGGTGACGAGCATCCCGGGGCCGACGAGCTCGAGGAGGAGCTTGGGGACTTCGCTGTTCGGCGTGATGAGATCGCGCAGCACGTAGCGCGGGATGTCCGGGTTCGCGGTGAACAGCTCGACCCAGCTCTCGACGGCCGCTTGGAACGGATCGCTGTCGCCGCTCACCGCCGCGAGGAGCTTCGGCAGGAAGTCCTTCCACTGACGCGCGAGCCAACCGAGGACCTCGGCGCGCAGCTCTTCCTTCGAAGAGAAGTGATAGAGCAGCAGCTGTTTGCTGATGCCGACGGACTCCGCGATCTGTTTCACGGACGTGCCCGCGTAGCCCTGGTCCGCAAAGAAGTGGATCGCCGCGGCGAGGATCTCTTCGCGCAGCTGCTCCGGTGAGGATCGCTTCCTGGTCGCCGGCTCCGGCACGAAGGGGAGCATACACGACCGCACATACTGACTGCACGGCAAGGATTGACTTACCTCGGGGAAAGGATAGTTTGCCGGGCATGCCCCACCGCTTCGGCCCCTCGCTCCTCCTCGCCCTGACCGCCTGCGCCGACGCCGCGCCCACGTACATGCAGGACATCCAGCCCCTCACGGAGGCCCACTGCGCGAGCTGCCACAGCCCCGGGAACATCGCGCCGTTCTCCCTCGAGACCTACGAGCAGCTCGTGGCCTTCGGGCCGGCGGTCCGGAGTGCGTGCGGTCGTCCGACGGACGATGCCGCCCTGGCACGCCGAGCCCGGCCACCGCGCGTACCGGTACGACTGGTCGCTGACCGACGAACAGGTCGCGCGCGTGGACGACTGGTTCGAGCTCGGCGCGCCCTACGGCGATCCCGGTGCGCCCGGCGAACCGATCGAGCTCGAGCGATCCGAGCTCGACGCGATCGACGTCGAGCTCACCCCCGACGCGCCCTTCGCGCCCGACCCCGCGACGCCCGACGAGTACCGGTGCTTCGCGATGGAGTGGCCGCTCGCCGAGACGACGTACGTGTCCGGCTTCGAGGGCGTGCCCGGCAACCTCGAGTCGGTCCATCACCTGCTCGCGTTCGTCGTGCCGCCGTCGAGCGCGGACCGCGTGCGGAGCTTCGAAGGCGACGACGGCCGGCCCGGCTACCCGTGCTTCGGCGGCGTGACCAAGGACGGGTGGGCGCCCGCGAACGCGAGCGAGACCGTGCTGTTCCACTTCGGCGGCCAGTGGGCGCCGGGCCTCACCGCGCACCGCTTCTCGGAGGGGACGGGCATGCCGATCGAGCCGGGCTCGCTCATCGTGCTGCAGGTCCACTACACGACGCTCGGCGACGGTGATCTCAGCGACCAGTCGATCGCGCGCTTCTCCGTGAAGGACGACGTCGCCGCGCGCGCCTACTCCGTCCCGTGGATGGATCTGCAGTGGGTCACGAACCCGCCGTCGATGAAGATCCCCGCCGGCAGCGCCGACACGTGGCACAGCTATACGTCGCGCCTCGACGCGAACCCGATCGTCGACATCCTCGCGCCCGACTTCGACCTGACCTCCCCGATCCAGCTGCACTCCGTCCTCCCGCACATGCACGTGCTCGGGCGGGAGATCGTCGTGGAGCGCCTCCGCGAGGGCGAGGTGGAGACGCTCGTCCGCATCCCGAGCTACGACTTCAACTGGCAGCGCGTGTACGAGCTGGTCGAGCCGGTCCGCGTCCTCCCGACGGACGCGCTGCGGATCCGCTGCAACTGGGACAACAGCGAGGCCGCACGGCGCCGCTCGGGGCTCCTCGATCCCGAGCCCGCCGACGTCACCTGGGGCGAGGGCACGGTCGAGGAGATGTGCATCGCGCTGTTGTACATGAGCCAGCCGAAGCGCTGATCTCGGGACACGAAGTGCGGCCCGCGCGCCCGCGGATCGCCGCCGGATCGCGGGTCGGGCGCCGACCTGCTAGCGTCCGCATCGATGCATGATCCGCTGCACGACCCGATGGAGCTCGACGACGACGAGTTGCCACCGCAGTTCAGGAAGCGCCGCAGATCCGGCGGCGTCGGTGGCGGCGGCGGGCGCACCTGGCTCTGGGTGACCGCGGCCGCGGCGCTGTTCGGCGCGATCTTCTCCGGCGTCTCGACCGCCGACTTCATCTCGCACCTCGATCGGCAGGTCCACTCGATCCACTGCTCGTTCATCCCCGGCGCGGGCGCCCAGATCGGCGAGTCCGGCTGTCGGACCGTGATGATGAGCCCGTACAGCTCGCTGTTCCGCGACTCGATGTGGGGCGGGCTCCCGATCAGCCTCCTCGCGTTCGCGGTGTTCTCGTACCTCGTCTACCGGGCCGTGGATCTCGCGCTCTCGGACGACGTCACGAAGCGCCACACGATGTTCCTCGTCGCGGCGACGATCCTCCCGGTCTTCATGAGCCTGATCTACGGCTACATCTCGTCGAGCATCATCGGGACGATCTGCAAGCTCTGTGCGGGCATCTACATCTGCTCCGCGGTCCTGTTGCTCGGCGCGATCATGGCGCACCGCGCGGCGCCCGACGGCGGGCACTGGCCGATGGGCGGCACCTACGCGCGGTGGTTCGGCGAAGGCGTCGCGTACGTCGCGGTGCTCACCGTGCTGTACATCGCGCTGTCGCCGGTCTCCGAGAAGTCACTCGAAGGCTGTGGCACGTTGGTGAGCACCGAGGACAAGTCGAACATCCTCATCCCGCTCGGCAAGGGCGGCGGCGCGGAGGCGATCGCCGTGCTCGATCCGCTGTGCCCCGCGTGCAAGGGCTTCGACAACCGCCTCGAGGCGAGCGGGCTCGGTAAGGAGCTCGACCTCGACGCCGTGTTGTTCCCGCTCGATTCGGACTGCAACTGGATGGTGAAGGAGTCGCTGCACCCCGGCGCCTGCTTCGTGAGTCAGGCGATGCTCTGCGACAAGGACGCGGCGCCGAAGATCCTCGCGTGGGCGTTCGAGAACCAAGAGGAGCTCCTCGCCGCCGCGAAGGACGATCCGAACGCGGTGAAGAAGCGGTTGAAGGACACGTTCCCGAGCGTCGCGTCCTGCGTCGGCACGGCGCGCGCGAAGAACAAGGTGAACAAGAGCCTCCGGTGGGCGGTGAAGAACGCGCTGCCGGTGCTGACGCCGCAGCTGTTCGTCAACGGCAAGCGCGTCTGCGACGAGGACACCGACCTCGGGTTGGAGTTCACCGTCTCGAAGATGTTGGAGGGTCGGCGATGAGCCCCGGGATGCGAACGGCTGGGCTCGCGGTGCTGGGCATCGTGATCCCGTCGACGATGGTCGTGGTGTGGATGGGCCGCGCGGAGCGCGAGATGAAGGCGGCGTCGGACGCGACGGCGGACGTCGCGCTCGCGAGCGCGTCCGAGGACGACTACTGCTCGCCGCGCCTCAAGACGGTGCTGCGGCGGGTCGCGGGCGCCTGCGGCCTGATCGACGGCGCGGGCCGAGGCTGCAAGCCCGGCGACGCGAAGAACGTCGCGGCGCTCTCCGGCGACGACTTCAACACGCTGTTCGTACCGCTCGCGCACCGCGCGAGCATCGTGCAGTTCGACGCGGAGCAGGTGGACCTCGACGAGCGCGGCAAGTCGCTCGTGGAGTCGGCGTGGAGCGAGCAGCGCGGCGCGAGCTTCTTCTTCGTGGTCGCGCGCGCGAGCCCGGACGGCAACGCGGCGTTCAACCAGAAGCTGTCGCAGCAGCGCGCGGAGTCGGTGTTGAATCACCTCGACCAGCGCTTCCAGGATCCGGACCTCCGCGGCTCCGTGGGGCTGTTGTGGCTCGGCGAGGAGTACGCACAGCTCGACGAGAAGTTCTGCGAGTGGCGACGCAGCCGCGAAGAGGACTGCACCACGAAGGACATCAATCGCTCCGCGTTCGTCGCGTGGATCGACTGTCAGATCTGATCAGGGCCGCGCGTTTTCGAACGCTGAATTGGCACGCGGCATGTAGCGTCGAAGGCCACCGTGCGTGTTGCGATCACTTCCCTCCTCCTGACGATCGGCTGCTCGGGCGCCGAGGTCGTCGTCGCGCCGAGCGACGGCGGCGTGGCCGAGGTGGACGCCGGCTCGGCGCCCCGGGACGCGGGCCCGGCGGCGCGCGCGTCCGAGTGGGGCGAGGTGTCGAGCACCCCGAACGCCGAGGGGCGCTGGGGCGCGCACATGGTCTACCTCGAGGAGGCGCGACGCTTCCTGTTGTTCGGAGGGACGCGCTACCCGATGGGCGGCGCGCTCGGCGATCTGTGGAGCTACGCGATCGACGACGACGCGTGGACGATGCTCCCGGCGGGCGGCAACCAACCGCCCCCGCGCTACTGCTACTGCCTGACGTACCTGCCGACGACGAACGAGGTGCTGCTCGTCGGGGGCCGTGACTCCGGTGGGCCGCTCGCGCCGGCGGCGTACGTGCTCGACGTCGACGCGCTCGAGTGGACGCAGGTGCAGGGGACGGTGCCGCCCGGCGTGATCGGGTGCGCGGCGGAGTGGATGCCGTCGATCGACCGCGCGATCGTGTTCGGGGGCGGGACGGCGCGGGACCTGCCGACCGCGACGTTCGCGTATGACCCCGCGGCGCAAACGTTCACCGAGGTCGCCACCTCGACGGCGCCTCCCGGGCGCGCGGATCCCGCGAGCGCGTACGACGCCGAGCGCGGGCGAATGCTCGTCTTCGGCGGCGGCGTGAGCGCGGTCCCGCCGTACGCGCACCTCGACGACACGTGGGCGTTCGACGGGACCGACTGGTCGAAGATCGACGCGGCGGGTCCGTCGGCGCGCCGCTTCCCGGCGGGCGCGGTGGATCCCGTCGCGCGCGCGTGGTTCGTCTTCAGCGGGACGCGCGAGACCGAGGACCCCGCGGACTTGTGGCGCTTCGATCTCGACACGGACACGTGGACGCGCCTCGACGCCGACGACGCGCCCGGCCCGCGCGGGTTCGCGGCGGCGGCGTGGGATCCGATCACGGAGGCGATGTTCGTGTTCGGCGGCTTCACGCAGCCCGTCGTCCGCGCGAAGGCCGACGGGTGGCGATTCGTCACGCCGCGATGAATCCTGTACAAGACGCTCGTGAGGCCTCGTGCTCGGCGTCGCGTTGGCGGCGTTCGTCGTGGGGTGTGAAGAGGAGGCGCGGGAGGGCCCGGCGCCGAAGCGATTCGCCGCGGTGAAGACCAGCGCGAACCGCGACAAGGCCGCGAAGATCTTCTGCGAGAAGTCGTACGCCGCGGGCGCGAAGGCGTGGACCGCGCCGCCCTCGCGACCAGTGCCCAAGAACGCAGGCGCCGCGAGCGACGCGAAGGGGTGGCGCTGGATCAACTTCTGGGCGAGCTGGTGCGGCCCGTGCGTCGAAGAGTTCCCGCTGCTGTCGCGGTGGGAGAAGGCGCTCTCGGCGGACGGCAAGGTGGTGTCGTTCGAGCTGTGGAGCGTGGACGAGGAGCAAGCGCCGTACGAGGCCGCGCTCGCGAAGCACGCGGATCGCTTCCCGCCCGCGTCGATGCACTGGCTCAGGAGCAGCGACGACCTCGAGGGCCTCTTCGCGACGCTCGGCATCGGCGCGGACTCCGCGATCCCGGTGCATGCGTTGGTCGACCCCGCCGGAGATCTGCGCTGCGTGCGCGTGGGCTCGGTGAGCGAGGGCGACTACGGATCGATCAAGGCGCTCGTGGAATGAGGTCCGTCGGGAAGCGCCAGACCTCCGTCGGGCGCGCGTACGCGTAGTCGAAGCTGTCGAGGATCGCGGGCCAGCGCTGATCGAATCGCGACCAGTTGTACTCACCTGCGGGTGACGTGAGCGGGTTGCCGTCGCGGTCGCCGAGGCGTGAGGCGAAGTCGAAGAACGTCCAGAGGTCGCGGCCGATCGGGACCTGCACGACGGGCGTGATCGCGGAGACGACGGCGCTGCGATCGAGCTCGCCCGGGGCGGTGTCGACGAACGCGCCCTGCACGGCCTCGGCTTGTTCGCGCCACGCGACGAGGTTGTTCGCGAAGCGGACGAGGTTCGCCTTGTACGTCGGATCGTCGGTGCGGCCGGCCAGGACGTACAACGCGAACGCGGCGCGGACGCGATCGTTACCGAGGTGCGGCGCGGTGAGATCGCCGAGGTCCTCCGGGGGGCCTCGGGTTCGGGCCGCCTCGCGGGCCCAGGTGTAGATCGCGAGGCTGGACGTGGCGCTCGACTCGGGGAGCGCGAGCTTCGCGACGACGGCTTCGGGCGTGAGCGGGCCGTCGCGATCGCGCAGGCGCAGAAAGGCCTCGGCGGACGCGCCGATGTCGCCGAAGATGTCGCGGTTGCCGTCGCCGAGGAGGGCTCGGTAGGTGCGGCACATCGCTTCGAGGTTCTCGAGGATCTGCGAGTCGCGGCGCTGGTCGAGGCCGAACCAGTCGCGGAACGCGTTCCCGATCGACCACGGGGAGTCGAAGATGCGTGCGACGGTGCCGCGGCCCTCGCCGGGCGCGACGAGGTTCCAGAAGCGGTAGGCGACCTGCGTGAGGAGCCGCGGATCCGAGACGAGGCCGCGGAGCGCGGCGGCGTCATCGACGGCGCAGAACAGCGCGACGGTCACGCCGACGGCGGTCGCGGTTCGGTTCGAGCCGACGACGTCGATGACGCGCGCGATGTGTTCGGCGATCGCGCGGCGCGGGCCTTCGAGATCCATCGCGTCGAAGAGCTCGGTGCGTGTGGTGTTCGGATCCTTGGAGCGCTCGAGGGCTTCGAGCGCTTTGGTCGCGGCGCGCATCCCGCGGCCGACCTGCGGCGATGCGTGGGCGCCGACCGCGAACCAGTTCGGGAGGTCGTTCGTGTGCGGTGGGGGCGCGGCGTCGGCGACGAACGCGCGGCGGCCCAGGCGGGGTGTGGTCGTGGGCGCGGATCGCGGGCTGGTGATCGACGCTTGGATCTCGCGCGCGAAGGTCTGGTACGCGGCGTTGAGGTGGAGGTTGCGCTCCACCGGATCCGAGTAGCGCGCGAGGATCGCGCGGACGTTCGGGATCGGATCGACGGGCGTCGGCACCGCGACCGGCGGAGGGGGCGGCGCGGGGCGCGCGCGGAGCGGGGCGACCGCCGGGGACCGGACGACGTCGAAGGGCACGATCGATTGTCGGCGCCCGCGGCGCGGTGGTGCTGACGGTGCCTGAGCGTCAGCGCTGGGCCCGCCGGATCAATCGCGGCCCCGGGCCTTCAGCCACCAGCGGGTAGCCGGCAGCTTCTCGGTGCGTTGCTTCCGCCCCCAGGCGTGCTCGGGAGATCCTGCTTCGAACTGGAGGCTGCTTGCTGGAGGCTCTTCAAGCGGAGAGGCGGGTCGGTGCGGTCGCCGGGACGTGCGCGCGCGCGCCGTCGCGCTCGAGCAACACGCGCGAGCCTGCGCCGCAGCCGATCACGGAGCGCATGGTGTCTTCGACCGACGCGTCGATCTCCTCCACGCGGTCGGGCGGGAGGTGGAAGATGTTGCCGGAGGTCGGGTTGGGGCCGGTGGGGACGAAGACCGAATACCAGCCGTTGGCGTGGCGGTCCGTGATGAAGGCGGTCATCAGCGCGTCGCCGTAGGGCTGGACGAGCGCGACCGAGGTGAACGGCGACTGCTCGCGGCCGATGAGCTGCGCGATGGTCTCCTTCACGAGGCGGTAGCCCGGGATGCCGTGGAGGATCTTCAGCTCGACCGTCTCGTGCAGGAAGCGCCCGAGCTGCGTGCGGACGACGACGCCCGTGAGGAAGCACGCCGCCACCGTCCCCGCGAGGACGACGGCGATCGCGATGAACTCGCGGAGG